>CAZBKR010000165.1:0-4376 GCA_964492455.1 uncultured Oscillospiraceae bacterium | reverse complement strand
GATCGGGTAAACTATCGGTACGCGTTTGGAAGGACCGTCCGTTCACACGTCGAACACCCAGGTCACCCGATTACGAGAGGCCTGGGGGACTGGGACCTGATCGACGAGACCTATGACGCGACGGATCCCGGAGAGGGTTCGGATGTACTGCTCTCGACGCCCTGTACGGAGAGCCTGGGCGCAATCGCGTGGACCCGGCAGTACCGAAAGTCGAAAGTGTTTTGCTATCAGTCCGGTCACGACCGGGCGGCTTACGAGGATCCGCATTTCCGGACGGTGCTCGCGCGGGGCATTCTCTGGACTTGCGGGGAGGAGGGATAAGCATGGGACACCGGATGGTTCTGGTTGGCACCGGAGGCTGGGGAGAATGGTGGTGCAGGGATTTTCTGCCGCCCAACATGGCAGACGGTGTGGTAGAGGTGGTCGCCGCGGTCGATATCGATCCTGCATCTCTTGAAAACGCAAAAAAGCATCTCGGGCTGACTGACGCCGCGTGTTTCACCGATGTGGAGCAGGCTTTCGCACAGGCGGGTGCGGATTGTTGCGCGATTGTGGTCCCGCCTCGTTTCCACGAACAGGTGGTCGACTGCGCGCTGCGCCACGGGATGCATATCCTCTCCGAGAAGCCGATCGCGGACACACTGGAAGGTGCGGTCCGGATCGCGGACAAAGTCCGACGGGCGGGGGTCAAGATGGGTGTGACCATGAGCCACCGGTTCGATATGGATAAAACCTCCCTGCGCGAGGAACTCCGGAGCGGCAGGAACGGACGGCTGGACTATCTCAGCTGCCGGTATTCCACCGATCTGCGCCGCGCGGGATGCTGGGGGTTCCGTCACGAGATGGACCACCCGCTGCTGCTGGAGGGGGCGGTGCACCATCTCGACCTGCTCGCCGACATGGCGGGGGCTCCGGTCGAGACCGTGTTTGCCTCGACCTGGAATCCGCCCTGGAGCGATTTCAAGAACCATGCGCAGGGACTGGTTCAGATGACTTGTGAAAACGGGGTCCGGATCGCATATGAAGGAGCGGACACCAATGCGGTCGGTCTCCATCCCTGGGCCAACGAGTACATCCGCGCGGAATGTGAACAGGCGACCCTGATCCTCGACCATCGGCAGATGGAACGGTTTGTTTACGATCCGGAAGCCACCTGGACCCACGCGCGGGAAGGAGAGGGGACGAAACTTCCGATACTGGAACAGCCCAAATGGGCTAACGCCTGGCTGATCGAGAAGTTCGTCAGATGGCTCGACGGAGGACCGCCGATGGAGACCCGGGTCGAGGAGAATCTGCAGGCGGTCGCGATTGTGTTTGCGGCCATCGAAAGCAGCCGGACCGGACGACCGGTGCGGGTGCAGGATCTGCTGGCGAAAACCAGGGAGCAGGTACGCGCTGCCGGCAACTAATCCGGGCCATCAGGAGACCTTCCCCGGTTTGCGTTTCGCCTGCGCGCACGGTATCATCAGCAATGAAATCAAACAGAAGGCGGATGGTTTTTTAAACAAAACCGACACAGCAGGCAACGATGCAGTCTTGATATCCGATTCGGTTTCATCGATTCATATCAACGGGAGAGCATACGCATGGCACAGAAAAACTACCCGCTCTATGAGACCACGAAGTTTGACGACTTCCGCGTGATGATCGAAAATGCCACCCGGCGTTTTCCGGAGAGGACCGCCATCGCCTACAAGACCGACCCGCGGGACAAGGCCGTCGTTGAAGTGTCTTACACCCAGCTGCGCGACCGGGTGCGGGATCTCGGAACAGGCCTGATCGGACTTGGGTTTAGGGACAAGCATATCGCGCTCGCGGGAGAGAACTCCTACGACTGGATCTGTTCCTACCTCGCGCTGATGGTGATTGGAGCCGTGGTGGTGCCGATCGACAAAGATATGCCTGCGGAGGACATGGCGGACATTCTGCGGACAGCGGAATGCGCGGGGCTGCTCTATGGCGCTTCCATTGAGCCAAAAGTCACTGCGTTTCGCGGTCAGGTGCCCGGGCTGGACACCTGGCTCTGTCTCGGTCATCCTGGAGTCGAAGGCGCAATCGCACTCGAAGAGATCGCTGCCCGCGGCCGGAAAGCGGTTTCGGGAGGGGACACTTCCTACGATGACATGCCGATCGATCCGGATCGCCTCGCGACGATCGTGTTCACTTCCGGAACGACAGGCAAAGGGAAGGGGGTCATGCTCTCCCAGCGCAACATCGCGCTGGATATGACCAACGGGATGTACTATTTTGCGATCACGCCCCGGACGATCTGCACCCTCCCGCTACACCACACCTTCGGGTCGACCGTGATCCTCGTGGGACACATTTCCCAGGGCGCCACGATCTATCTCTCGAGCGGTCTGCGTTACATCGGTGCGGAAATCAAGGAGCAGCAGCCCTCTCATCTGGTGCTGGTGCCGCTCTTTCTGGAAAAGCTTCACAACCGGATCTGGACGAGTGCGGAAGAGCAGGGTAAGGCCGCACTGCTGCGCACGTTGATGAAGGTAAGCAATTCTCTCCGGAAAGTCGGGATCGATCTGCGAAGGACGCTTTTTAAAAGTGTGCTCGCACAGCTTGGCGGCAAGCTCGAGATGGTGATTTCGGGTGGCGCCGCGCTCCGGCAGGACATTATCGACACCTTCGACGCCATCGGAGTCACACTCCTCAACGGCTACGGCATCACCGAGTGTGCCCCACTGGTTTCCTGCAACCGCAACAAACTCCAGAAACGCGGAAGCGTCGGACTCCCGATCAAGGATGAAATCGTGCGCATCGCCGATCCGGATGAAAACGGCGAAGGTGAGATCTGTGTCAAAGGCCCCAACGTCATGAGCGGATATTACAAAGATCCGGAAGCGACGGCCGCTGTGTTTGACGCCGACGGGTTTTTCCACACCGGGGATTACGGCAAGCTCGACGAAGAGGGATGGCTTTACATTACCGGCCGGCTCAAAAACCTGATCATTCTTTCCAACGGAAAAAATGTCTATCCAGAGGAAATCGAGAACGAGATTGCGCAGATCCCGGGCGTCGAGGAAGTTGTCGTGTACGCGGGCGAAGGCGGAACCCTCAAAAACAAGGAGCTCATCGTCGCGGAAATCTTCCCGAACGAAGATAAAATGCACACAATGGGAATCGAAGATCCGCTTGCGTATTTCAATGCCGAGGTCAAAAAGATCAACGCCCGCATGGTTTCCTACAAAGCGGTCAACCATGTCAAACTCCGCGCGGAGGAATTTCCCAAAAACACCACCCGCAAAATTCAGCGGTTCCACATCGACAAACACATCGACTGAGTTCGGTTCGGTTCTCTGAGAATCGGGAGTGCTACACTGGTTGTAAGGCCGGCCGTTATACGAGTCCGGTCTCCTGTGTCGTCCATGTCCTGACAGGCAGATGCCGGAGGAAACGCATATGGAACGAAAAAGCGGAGGAAGACCCGGAAAGTCGGCTGGCAAAGCAAGCGGCGGCGGGGTGTTCCGGCGAGGCTCCGGCCTGGGGTCGGGCGGACCGGTCGGCAAGTCCGACGGGTACAGTGCCCGGAAAAGTGCGCGACGCACAGGCGGAGGGGGCACTATTCCTCCCTTTGGAACCGGCGGATCGACAGGAGGGGGAGGGGCTTCTGGCAGTCCGTTTGGCGCGGGGGCCAGACCTTCCTCACGTGGATTGACGTCAATGCCCAGATGGATGATGATCGCCGTCGTACTGGTCGTCGGCTATTTCATCTTGAAATCCTGCGGCATTCTTGGGGGATCTACGGAAACTCCCCCTCTGACCAATCCCTCCATTGTCGCACCGACCACCCGGCGCACTACGATGCCGGGCGGCACCACAGCCGCGACGATTCCTCCCGCCGGCGTTCTGGAACCCCGGTCGTCCCGCACAGCGATCCGGGGGGACGGAAGTGACGTGTTTACGATCATGGTATTTATGTGCGGTACCGACCTCGAGAGCGAGTACGGGATGGCGACCGCGGATCTGAACGAAATGCTGTACGCAACCGTCGGGGACCAGGTACAGATCATCGTGGAAACCGGTGGTACTTCAAGCTGGCGCAACTCGGTGATATCGAGTCAGACCAACCAGCGATATCGTGTCACGGACACAGGCCTCGAGCGTCTGGAAAGCGATCTGGGGGCGCGTCCGATGACCGACCCCGACACCTTGAGGGATTTTGTCACTTACTGTGCCGACCGGTATCCGGCCAACCGGTATGCGCTGATCTTCTGGGATCACGGCGGCGGATCGCTCACCGGATACGGGTACGACCAGGTGTTCCCGCGGGAAGGTTCGATGTCGATCGATGAAATCGATGCCGCACTGGCTGGCGCAGGTGTCACGTTTGACTGGATCGGATTTGACGCCTGTCTGATGGC
>CAZBKR010000164.1:0-4379 GCA_964492455.1 uncultured Oscillospiraceae bacterium | reverse complement strand
ACGCGTAGTTGTACCAGTGTCCGACATGCAGGTTGGAGGAGGAGGGATAGGAAAACATTTCCAGGACATATAGCTTTTTGTCCGCGCGCTCGGGGTGGAATCGATAGAGGCCGGATGCCTCCCAACGCTGTTGCCACTTGCGGTCGGTCTCAGACGAATAGGGCATGGGAATTCTCCTTTATCTGGATCTGCCAAGAGATCGGATGGCGATTTCAAGTAACGATTTTATCACACTCCGGGCCCGTCGGACGCACCGTTCCGCGGTTCCCGCAGGGTCAGCGCATCGCGCGGGAGAGCAGCATCAGGAGTGCGATGTGGAGGGGATAGAACAGATAGAATCCGTACTTGACCGCGAGGCCCGGTTTGGGATCGGGCAACCGGAGAAACAGCAGGGGAAGCGCCAGCATCGAGATCAGCTGGATCAGCGCCCAGTCCATCCCGATGTGCTGCACCAGAATCCGGAACGGGAAAAACAGCAGATTGACGGCCGCGATGCCGATCCAGGTACGGACGCGCAGTACATCGATCTGGTCACGGGAGAGCTCTTCCGTCGGGATGCGCGCGGCCGTCTGATGGAAAACCAGCACGTGCAGCAGCCCGTACACGCCGTAGTCGGGACGCAGGACCAGCAGGAGCGCCAGTCCGGCGGCTCCGGTCAGGGTACCCAGCGAGAGGCCTGCCGCCGGGGTCAGCCCGGTGTCTCCGAACGGGATCCGCACCGGATAGTCCAAAGGAGGCAGTCCCGGGGCGGCCGCGGAGCGGGCCAGTTTCATCGTGGCAACACAGTCGTGCCAGGAGCGCGTCGCCAGATCGAATCCGATCAGAACGAGGATGGAAGCGGTAAATGTGATCAGAACGTTGGGAGCAAACGAAAAGCCGGTCCAGACCGCGGCCCCGCGGATGACACCCTCGGCCGCGGCCGCAAACAGCGCCATGCGCAGCAGGTACCGGAACGGACTGCGCGTGCGCCGGAATCCGAGCGCGACGGAATAGGCGAACAGGGGAAAAGCCAGCCGTCCCGCGACGCGCGCAAGCACCGCGACATCCTGCGGCAGAAAGTCGTAAAAGAAATACCCGATATGGTCGATCAGCATCAGAACACAGGCGATGAGTTTGAGCATCCGGCCTCCTGCGCGAAAATCATCGGGACGGTGTGGGTTCCACGTGAGAATACCACCGCGGCAGGAGGGATGCAAAGCGCCATCCGGACCGCGCAGGTGCGGCCGGATCTGTTGCGCGCAAAAAAAGGATATTGTATGATTGGTTGACGTATCTTCACCCGCTGCGGGTTTGCTTTGTGCTGGGAACAGGAAAGGACCTCGATCATGAGATTTGGTATGGATATCGGAATCGACCTCGGAACCGCGACCGTTTTGATTTATGTAAAGGGAAAAGGCATCGTCCTCAGGGAACCCTCGGTGGTCGCGATCAACGCGCGGACCGGCAAGGTACTCGCGATCGGCGACGCCGCGCATGTCATGCTCGGGCGCACCCCGGGGATCGTCAACGCGATCCGCCCGCTCCGGGACGGCGTGATTTCTGACTTCAAAGTCACCGAGGTCATGCTGCGGGCTTTCATCAACCGGGTCAACAAGGGATTTATGCGGTCGCTCTTCAGCCCCCGGATCGTGGTCTGCGTCCCCAGCGTGATCACGCCGGTGGAGCAGAAGGCGGTCGAGGACGCGTGCAAACGCTGCGGATCCAAGGAAGTGTTCCTGATCCGCGAACCGATTGCGGCCGCGATCGGTGCGGGCATCGACATCACCAAGGCCTGCGGGAGCATGATCGTGGACATCGGCGGCGGGACCACGGACATCGCGGTCATCTCGCTGTGCGAGCCCGTGGTTGACTTTTCGCTCAAAATCGCGGGCGACCGGTTTGACGAGGGGATCATCAAATACGTCCGCCGCAAACACAACATCCTCATCGGAGAACGCACCGCCGAAGAGCTCAAGATCAACATCGGCTGCGCGTATCCCCGGGAAGAGGAACTGACCATGGACGTACGGGGCAAAAACCTGGTCACCGGGATGCCCGTCACGGTCACCATCACCTCGACGGAAATGCTGGAGGCGCTCGAGGAACCGGTCAGCCAGATCTTCGAGGCGGTTCACTCGGTGCTCGAGCGCACGCCGCCGGAACTGATGTCCGACATCAGCCAGCGCGGAATCGTGCTGACGGGCGGCGGTTCCCTGCTGTACGGGCTGGACCGCGTGCTGTCCACCAAGATCGGCGTCGATGTGGTGGTCGCGGACGATGCGGTCTCCTGCGTGGCGATCGGTACCGGGCGCGCATTGACGATGATCGACAAATTCGCCTCTATCACAGACGATTGATCCGCAGCCGTGCTTGCGAAATCCTGATGGAATCGGCCGGATCCGGGCTATAAACCGGGTCCGGCCGTTTGTTTTTGTGCAATTTCCGTGTTTTTCTCCCTTTTTTTGCTTGCCAAACGGATTGACGCACCCCGCAAAACCGCTCTATAATGAGTCTGCGCCGCGGTAAAGCGTAACCAATCCGGCAGACGCCGGATCCCGCCGCGGCAGTGTTCGCAGCCGACTTGTTTCTCTTTTTCTCATCCGTCGATTCGCATTCTCTGTTGCGCATACGCAGCGCTTCGCGCTTGGTTGCATGAAATCTGTTTGTTTCTTTTTTCGGCGTCCGGATCTCAGGACCCTTTCGTCGAGTGATCTTTTTCCACCCATCCCAATTTCATTATGAGGTGAGTACATGCCCTCCACAGAGACCACCGCATCTTCGTCCCCGCTTGCCGGAAAATCCAAGGCCGACCTGATCCAGATTGCTGAAATGACCGGACTGATTCCCGCGGGAAAGGGGAAAAGCCTCACCGTGGCGCGCCTGACCGAACTGATCACCAACGGCAAACCCGCCGCCGCGGCGGAAAAACCCGCGGAAAAACCCGCCCGGCGCGCGCCGGGACGCAAAAAGGCCGTAACCGCCACTCCCGCTGTTTCCGACGCGGCTGAACCGGAGAATCCTGTCGGGCAGGCGGTCGATACGGCAACGACGCCCGTTCTGTCCGGGCCTGTGCCGGAGAAGACGCCTGTGGCGGAGGTGCCGGACAGCAAACCCGTCACGGTCAAGCCGCGGGGGACACGTGGCCGTCCCCGCAAGGCGAAGGCACAGCCTGTGGAAGAGGCGCCTCCCGCCGCAATACCGGCGGAAGCGGAGGAACCGGCTGCCGGGATTGTGAATCCTCCGCCGGTTCTTGCTGCAGCAGTTCTCCGGGAGACCGCACCGCAGGTATCGGAAGAGACCGGTGTGGCTGAGGAAACGCCGTCCCCGGCGCAGGACACTCCCAGGGAGAAAGAAAGCAGTTCGGACCGGCTTCCCAACAATCGTCAGAATATCCGCACGCACCACAATCCGCGCCGGCATGACGACCGCTCCGCCCGCGTGATCCCGCAGGACCGCAGGCATCGGGGGACAGCCGCCAAGCCGATCCATCCGGCCACCCGCCCGATCGAACCCGCTCAGAGCGACGCGACAGCCCCGGCTGCCGAACGCCCGGCACCGGTGGAACCGGTGGAAGTGTCCGGCTCCCCGACGCCGCCCGCGGACGAGCAGCGCGCAAGGCGCCAGCCGGATCTGCAGAATCAGGAGATCCTGCAGGGCGTACTCGAAATCATGCCGGACGGCTACGGGTTCCTGCGCAAGGAGAATTACATCCAGGGAACCCGTGACGTATATGTGCCGCCCCAATACATCCGCCGCTTCGGATTGCGGGAAGGGGATCTGGTCTCGGGTCCCGGCAAACCGCCCCGTGAAACCGACCGGTATCCCGCCATCCTCTATATCAAGGAAGTCAACGGGATGCCGCCCGAGCGCATGGTGCGCCGCCCGACCTTTGACCGGCTGACACCGATTTATCCTAACGAGCGGTTCCATCTGGAAACCGCCCGCAACGAGCTTTCTACCCGGATCATCGATCTGGTGGCCCCGATCGGAAAAGGGCAGCGCGGGATGATCGTTTCGCCCCCCAAAGCGGGTAAAACCATCCTGCTTCAGAAAATCGCCAACGCCATCGCGACGAACAATCCGGAGTGCAAACTGATCGTCCTTCTGATCGACGAGCGCCCGGAAGAAGTCACGGACATGCAGAGGACGATCCAGGGCGAAGTGGTGTACTCCACGTTTGACAAAACCCCGGAGAACCATGTCAAAGTCACGGAACTCGTACTGGAGCGCGCGATGCGTCTGGTCGAGCTCAAGCAGGATGTGGTCATCCTGCTCGACAGCATGACCCGGCTCTCCCGGGCATACAACCTGACGATCACACCGACCGGCCGTACGCTGTCGGGGGGTCTCGATCCGGGCGCGCTGTACGGGCCCAAGCGCTTTTTCGGCGCGGCCCGCAA
>CAZBKR010000163.1:763-4426 GCA_964492455.1 uncultured Oscillospiraceae bacterium | reverse complement strand
GAAGACTTCCCGGTCGAAACCTACAATCATCTGTTTACGTTCCGCTGCACAAAGTGGATCAACAAACTGGAACGTGTTAAGGCCTATTACGCAAAAATGGACGAGCACGTACCGCAAGAGATCTACGACTACTGGGATGCCGCCGTCGCACGCATCCAGGCCGTAAAAGAAAAATATGGAGACGAAATCAAACCAGGTGACTTCAAAGGCTGACCTGGAGCAAGACTGCCAACAGAAACGAAGCATAAAGCCGCCTCCCGATGGGGGGCGGCTTTATCGTCACGGTTGCTCTATCCTGCGTCGATACCGGGAAATGGGATCACGCCTGATCCAGGTCCTCCCCGATGGCGGTCGTTTCAAGTACCGATATCGCACAGAATGTCAGCACACGGCATCCGATCTCCAGATGACCTCCGCGCTGTGTTCCATCCCGGTTGTCCCCCAGGGATATGTGCGCGTGCACCCGTCCGTTCAAAATATACCCTTGCATGTTTACGATATCAAACGGGCCTTCCGCGCGAAAGTAGATATTGTCCACCGGCAGCCCCATGGAGTCCACCACATGGATGTGGTATGCGCTGGTGGATCCAATGCCCGTCTGGATAATTCCATTTTGAATCCCAAGTCTTTTCAGCTCGCTTTCCAGTCCCTGCAGTACATCCTCACCGTTTGCGAGCTTGACGATGATCGTCCTCTTCGTTTCAAATGCATATTCAGACATCCGTTGGTTCCTTTCCCCTGATCGGCAGGGTATAAACGATCTGTGTATCGCGCCTGGCATTACTCCAGAATCGCCTGGTCTTCCACATGATCGATGGCGGTCTGGCACAGCACAATCATTTTAAGGTAGGGCATCCCGTATTCTTCCTGTAATTCCGCATACCTGTCTGCACCGCCGTCCTCGACAAAATATGCCTCGACCGTCGCTTCATCGGTTACCAGATCAGCCGATTCCACAATAGCTTGCATGATCAGGAAGTACTTCACGGAATCTTCCATTTCCGCTTTGCTCTTCTCCAACCAGTCTTCCCAGGAGGCCGCACCGAGATAGGTCGTTACAAACTCCTCAAACTCCATCTCGTAATAAACCGCGTAGTCCTCGTAAAAATTCTTCTGTGATTCTTGCTGGTAACGGATCATCGAGGCGGGATATTTCTCAATGATGGAATTATCCATCATATAAGTCTCAAGAAACAGCTGTACTTCGTGCTGGCTCAGATCTTCCCGCAACTTCTGTTCCATTTCGGCCACGGTGGTCCATCCGTAGGTCTCCTGGAGTTCATCTGCGACAAAAGCATCCGTCAGTTCCGGAACATCCCGCTCCATAATATGATGGATGGTGACAGTAAAGACCGCATCTTTGCCGTTGAGCTCCGCCTTACCGTAATCTTCCGGAAATGTGACCTCCACATCGATGGTCTCGCCGGGATTATGTCCGATCAGCTGTTCCAGAAAATCGTCGATGTAGGATGTGACGCCGATGGTGACATCTGTCCCCTGCCCGCCTGTGCTCCCTCCGTCGAAGGGGATGCCGTCGATCCGTCCGACATAGTCGATGTTGACCGTATCGCCATCACGAACCGCCCGGTTCTCCACCTTCACATCGCTGCCGTACTGCGAGAGGATGGAATCCATTTCTGCTTGCAGTTTCTCGTCTGTCACCGTATGGATCTCGGCAGGAACACGGATATCGGCATATTCGCACAACTCCACATAATCCAGCGCCGTGACACCCTTCCACATCCCTGTCTCTTCCATTTCGCCACTGTGCGTGAATCCCTCACTGGAACTGGAACCGCATCCGGCTGCGACAAGAAGCGGTAACAGCAGCAGCGCAATGATGGAAGCTAATTTCATATTCTTCATAAAAATCTCCTTTGATTGGCTTGTACCTGTTGTATCAATCATCCGTCGGGACGGATCTGAATATGCACAAGTCCTCTGTACACAATATACGATTTTACCCTAAATGTGTATCATACCGTGCGGATTCCATCATATGAAGCTATCCGTTCGCAAAAAAAACCGTGCCCTTTGAAAGGGCACGGTCTCGGGTGTCGTGAGGAACGCGGTCACACAGGACCTCCGCTCAAACCTAGAACGGGAACGGCGGGAGGGGCTTGCCATCGTTCGTGGGCTCGACGTTGCCTTTTCTCCATGTCCACTCCGGCTCATAACCGAGCAGTTTGCGGGCTTTTTCGATCGAAAAGAGACCGTCATACCCTTTGATATTGTCCACCATGTCGCCATACTGCGGATACTTCGCGCGATATGCGATTCTGGTCTCGCAGGTATAGTGGGTGCAGGACCAAACGTTGAAAGCTTCGTACGCGTTGGGCAGCTCATCGATCTTCTGCAGCGCCATGTCGATGATCCGCGCCACGTCACGCGCGTCGACATGCTCAGACAGACCGCCGTCGATGTATCCCTTGCCCTCAGGTGCTTTCTCGGGGCAGTCCACCGGGAAACGATAGACGAACTTCGCAAACGGCGCGTTGTAGTAGAAGACGCCGTTGAGACGGAGCGCGACACAGCGCATGTCATAGGAACGCGTGAAGGCTTTCATGATTTCTTCAGCCAGATACTTGGAAAGCGAATAGGTGTCACCCGGCTGGCAGGGCATGTCTTCTACGATCGGCAGACTCGGGATGTCGATCGGTTTGCCTCCGATCTGGCCGCCCTGGCCATAGGCATAATAGGATGTCGTGGTGATGCAGGTTTTGACGCCCAGGCGACGGCAGGCATCCAGGACATAATACATGCCCATGGTGTTGACTTTCATCGTGGTGTCTTCTTCCATGCGCCACGAGGTCACACGACCACCGGGGGCCGGACCAAGTTCACGGTCGTCAAACGGCGACTGGAGTTCGGTGCTGGACGGGATTGCGCCCAGGTGCACCACCGCGTCCGCTTTTGCGAAGATGATGGCTTTGAGCAGGTCGCCGATGCTGAGCAGATCCGCTTTGATGAACGGAATGCGTGCTTTGGCGTTCTCGCTCTCTTTCGGAGCGGGCACCTGGTCGGTAGATACGACATTGTAGCCTTGGCTCTTGAGGTAAGGGCAAACAAAATTGCCCAGACGGCCGGAACCGCCAGTGACGAGGACGTTCTTGATCATGCTCTCTTTCTCCTTCATGTGTTTTGTTCTGCTGATTGCCGTCCGGCCTTCCGGCCGTCGGCGGATCCTTGTCCGGATCGTTCCTCAACGAATTTCACTGCCTCGCCTATTATACCGCTCAAAATGGTTTTTGGCTTTACCTATTCTGCGGTTCGAGATATGTTTTTACCACGTGGCAGAGATCTGGAAAAACACGCGAAAGCCCCGATATCCGTATGGAACCGGAGGTGCGTTCCCCATAAGTCGTTGCTGTCCGGATTGACCGAATCTCACATGAAAGACTGCTATGCGGTGGCAAGAAGTACAGTTGAAAAATAAGCTTTTCGAATACATCGGAACCCGGCACCTGTGAACGGCAGATACGCAAATTTGCCTGTACTCCGTTTACTTGTCAGGGTTTCAAAACCACCTTAAATCCGCAGTCCGCTCCGGTCTCCGCCATCTGGTAGGCTTTTTCCCAGTCTTCCAGGGGGAGAATATGCTTTGCGACGCCGGCCGTACCGATCTTGTCCTGATCGATCCAATCGATGACCGCCGGAAAACAA
>CAZBKR010000163.1:0-753 GCA_964492455.1 uncultured Oscillospiraceae bacterium | reverse complement strand
CCAGCACATCCAGTTCTTTCTGATCGCCGATCACCGACCAGTCCAGCGTCGTGGGCTCACCAAATACACTAAATTCGACGAACCTGCCCAGTTTCCGGATCATGGCCATCCCCTGCGTGACGCTTGCCGAATGGCCGGTCGCTTCGATATAGATGTCGCAACCGTAGCCTTCCGTGATTTTCCTGATCCCGGAGACCACGTCGACTTTCCCGGGATTCCACACGAGATCTGCGCCGAATTCTTTCGCTTTCTCAAGGCGGTTGTCCTGCATATCGAGCGCGATCAGCAACCTGGGATTCTTGAGGTGGGCGATGCCGACCATTCCAAGTCCCAGCGTACCGCAACCGGAAATCACAACGATGTCCTCCAGCCCGATATCTGCACGATCCACGGCGTGTTTGGAGCATCCATAGGGCTCGATCAGGATGGCCTTCTCGATGGGCATATCCTGCGGGATCTTATAGGTACGCGCGTTGGCCGGCAGGCGCATGTACTCGGCCATACCTCCGTTCACGCGGTCTCTGAATCCGTAGATGTCATGGACTTCACACATCCAGTACTTTCCTGTCGTGCAGAATCTGCACTTGCCGCACGGAACGATCTGCTCGGAAACCACGCGGTCGCCAATGGCAAATCCGGTCACCCCTTCCCCCAGTTCCGCCACATAACCGACAAATTCATGACCGGGAATCACCGGCGCGATGATGAAATCTTTCCAGAACCGTTCCGCACCGTGCTTGGCTTTGACATCGC
>CAZBKR010000162.1:0-4471 GCA_964492455.1 uncultured Oscillospiraceae bacterium | reverse complement strand
AATCGGGTCGTCCGGAGACATCCCAAGCTCCAGCAGGTACTGGACACATTCCATCATGCTGAAAGGTGCGCCTTTGATCAGCCGCCGATCCGGGGTAGTCCAGTAATCCGCTCCCTGATCCCATCGATGAGACAAGATCACCTCCCTGTCGTCAGCGAACATCGAATGTACAGACATGGAAAGACCTCCCCCTTTTTACGCCCGACCTCCGGTTAACGGGTGCGCATCCTTATATATTGCTACCTCAGGATCTTTTCCATCGGCTTGCCTTTCGCCAACTCGTCCACCAATTTGTCGAGCCATCGGATCTTTTGCATCAGAGGATCCTCGACCTCTTCGACCCGCACCCCGCACACCACTCCCTTGATGTCCGCCGCATGCGGATGCATGCTCGGTGCTTCGGCAAAGAACGTCGCAAAATCGATCTCGCGTTCTATGGCCGATCGCAGACCGGGCTCGTCGAATCCCGTCAACCAGCAAATGATCGTGTCGACTTCCATCTGGGTACGGCCTTTCCTCTGCGTCTTTTGAATGTATAAAGGATACACTTTGGAAAATGCGGTGTTGAAAATACTCGTTCTCATTGAGATACCCTCCTGTCCCGAGGTGCTTATGTCCGGACACAACAGCAGATCTGCATCCCACACCCCGATTATACAGAAGCGTGCCATGAGACTGACGATTTGAGATCAGCAGCGTCATGGCGACCCTTGGCTGGTCCTATGCTAGAATCTCATTAACAGACGAGACGCAGTCGTTTGCAGGAGGACACTGTATGGCCGACCCGGTCATCATAGTTGGTGGTGGCATGGCAGGCCTGACCGCCGCCGCGTATCTGAGCCGCACAGGCCATCCGGTGCTGCTGTTTGAGAAAGAGGCCAAAACAGGCGGTCTGGTCAATTCGTTCACACATCAGGGCTTTGTCTTCGACGGTGGCATTCGCGCCATCGAGAACTCGGGCATCGTCTTTCCCATGTTGAGACAGCTTGGCATCGATATACCCATGGCGCGCAACGGGGTGTCAATCGGGATCGAAGAATCCGTCATTCATCTGCATAACAAAGAAAGTCTGCAGGAGTATCTGCAGCTTCTGCAGAGCCGGTTCCCTGAACAGGCAGATGATGTCGTTCGTTTCGGGGAAGCGATGCATAAGATCATGCAGTACATGGATATCCTGTACGGAATCGACAATCCCCTCTTTCTGGACCTGACGGCGGACAAGCAGTATCTGTTCAAGACTTTTCTGCCGTGGCTGATGAAGTATATTTTCACAATTGGAAAAGTGGGCCGCCTGGATCTTCCGGTCGAGGATTACTTGCGTAAACTCTCCGACAATCAGTCGCTGATCGACATGATCGCCCAGCACTTTTTCAAAAGCACCCCGACTTTTTTTGCACTCAGTTATTTCAGTCTCTATCTGGATTATCAGTATCCGCTGGGCGGAACCGGTGCGCTGGTCGATCAGATGGAGCGGTTTGTACTGGATCACCAGGGTGACATCCGCTGCCAGACCCGGATCGAACGGATTGACCTTATGAAAAGGCAAGTCTTCGACCAGGACGGCGTCTCCTATCCGTATGAAAAGCTGATCTGGTGCGCCGATCAGAAAACGCTGTATCAGGCCATCGGTATTGAATCCATACCCGAACCGCGTATCCGCAACATTGTAACCCGTCGTCGCGCATACTTGGCGGACAAAACAGGAGGCGACTCCATCCTGACCCTGTACGCAACCGTGGACGAGGATCCATCCTGGTTTGCCGGGATCACCCAGGCGCATTTCTTTTATACGCCCCGCAAGGATGGCTTAACCAGCTTACCCCGTCCGGAACCCGCAGATCTGGTGGTCGACGGCCAGCCGGAGGATCTGCAGGCGGCCAGAGAGTGGATCCGGCAGTATCTCCAGTACACGACCTACGAGATTTCCTGTCCTGTACTGCGGGATAAGCGAATGGCACCGGCAGGAAAAACCGGCCTGATCATCAGCACGCTTTTCGATTACGATCTGACCCGGCGAATTGCGGAGGCAGGTTGGTACGAAGCGTTGAAAGCCGAATGTGCCGAGACGATGATCCTTGTTCTAAATGATTCGATCTTCCCCGGACTCCGGCAAAAGATCATGGACACGGTCGTTTCGACACCGTTAACCCTGTCCAGATTGACCGGCAACTCGGACGGCGCGATCACCGGATGGGCGTTCACCAACAGCAGCATCCCGGCAGTGCACACCATGCCAAAAATCGCCAGATCGATCCGTACACCGCTTCCCGATGTGTACCAGGCAGGACAGTGGACGTTCAGCCCCTCCGGGCTGCCCATATCGATCCTGACGGGCAAGCTGGCGGCCGATCGTGTGCTCAAAGATTTGAAAAAACGCAAGAAGAAATAGCATTGGACCGCCGCCGATGTTGCTGCCGGCAATCGTTCAATCCAAACCGGTGAGCGCTTTGCTGATCTCCCAGATACGCTTTCCCGTTTCGCGGTCCAGCGCGTGTTTCGCAGGTGTCTCTTCACATGTCAAATGGTAAAACCGGCCGCTGACCGCAGCCATTTCCGGGGCCGACACCAGATACCCGATCGCAGGTCCGCTGATGGATGCGTCTTTGAGAAATAAACCTGTCACATATTTCGTGAAGGTGCGATACACCCATCCGTTGTTGCTGCCGATACCGGTTTTGACGTCTCCCGGGTGCATGACATTGATCGTCACACCGCTCCCCTGCAACCGGTCCGCAAATTCCCAGACGGTTAAAAGCTGGGCGGTTTTGGACGCGCCGTACGACCGCAAGCCGGTGTAATGTCTTTTTTTCCAGTCGAGATCCTCAAGATCCAGTCCGTTGAACCGATGCCCCTCTGAATTGACCTGGAGGATGCGCGCAGGTGCATTCATTTTGAGGTGGTCGATCAGAAGATAGGTCAGCAGAAACGAGGCCAGATGGTTGACACAAAACACAGTTTCATAACCTGCGGGGGTCCATGTCCGTCTCGTCGAGTGCATCCCGGCGCAGTTGATCAGCACATCGATTTTGGGATGGTTCCTGATCAACTCCGCTGCGACAGCGCGGACTTGTTCCAGATCGGCAAAGTCCGCCAGGATCACATCGACCGGCACCTGCCATGTGTCGTGGATTTCCTTCCGGACGGCTTCTGCTTTCTGTGCGCTGCGCGCGATCAGAACCAGTGAGGCACCATGACCGGCCAGACTCCTGGCTGCCGACAACCCCACCCCTGACGTCGCCCCTGTGAGCACACAGACTTTGCCGGAAAGATCCGCGACAAAAGGTTTCTGGGGTGCTTTTCGGTTGGCAAGAAACTGCAGTTCGTCCGGCAACTTATGTTTCATGGGGGCTCTCCTGTACAAGCGTCTCCAGGCCATCCGGCCGTCGCGCAACCTCACCCGAATTTGCGTCGCATAAACTTGCGGTAGATCGGTTTAAATCGAGGAATCCCGTTGAAGATATCCCCCCAGAGATCAAAGTAATCTCGTTGTTCGATGATGCGGCCGTCCGCATGCAGCGTCAGGCGGGTAGCACCAAAAATGGGGGTATCCGGATATTTTTTGAAAGACATGGTCATTTTCCAGTCCATCATGAACACAGAGCCGTCCCGGGTCAGCGACAGGATCTCCATATGCAGACTCTTGCAGCGCTCGGTCAGACGATTGCACATCGCCTTGAAAGACTCGATCCCTTCGATACGCTGGATCGAATCCTGAAAAACCATGTCCGGATGGTAATACGGAAACAAATGAGACCAGTCCGGCTTGCCTGCGGTGTTGTACGTTTTAGACCACAACGCAAGGATGGATTCTCTGTCAAGCTGTACCCGCTCATAATCCGAGATGTTATTACTCGTTTTTTCCGACATCTTACCACCCGCAGCCATTCGATCCACCCGGTTGATGGAGCAAACCCTGTCCTAAACGATTCTGGCATGTAAAAATTATCCGTACTCCTATTATGTCGTATTTGTGCAGGGGTCGTCTCCTTCGTATGAAATGGAATATCAAACCCAAAACCATATCTTTTCAGACAACCGTCACCGGTACACAGGTCAGTTCTCGCAGATGATCCGCCCACTTCTCTGCCTCTTCGGCTCCGAGCGATTTAGTTTCCGAACAGGCAGGCTCTTTGCCGATCGCTTCACATTTGGCGAGGCCTACAGGATGGTACGGTACGATCTGGATCCCGGTGATGTGTTTCAGGGAAGCGGCGATCTCTGCGACATTGATCAGGTGTTCATCGCTCCGGTTGATCCCCGGAATGAGCGGACAACGCAGGGTGATGTTGCCTCCGGCATCGTCAAGCGCATGGAGCGAACACAGATTCGGCTCCAGCGGCACACCTGTCCACTGTTCATGGATGTCGGACGGGGCTTTCAGGTCAAACAGGAATGTATCCGTATAAGGGATTGCGCGGATCAGATCCTCTGGACCGCAATAACCACACGTGTCCAGACAGGTATGGATCCC
>CAZBKR010000161.1:0-4486 GCA_964492455.1 uncultured Oscillospiraceae bacterium | reverse complement strand
GTCGATCAGCTCTTTGTAGTAGGGTTTGAAAAACGTCCGGAACACATCGGGGGAGAAAAAGGGACCCGTCTGAGTGCCCAGGTCGTCGCTCACAAACACCCCGTCCAGATGGAGTTCGCGCTTCGCCCGCTCCAGCATCCGGAGATAGAAGTCTGTCAGCGCGCGGTAGAGCCGGTGCACGCTTTGGGGGTCGTCATAAAAGTCAAACAGCGCACGGGTCATCCCCCGGAGCGACCAGTGCCGCTCAAACAGCCAGTACCACCAGTACCCCAGCCGGTACCGGCCGTCCTCCGGGATCGGGTCCGGGAACAGCCCCGGATACTCCGGACCGGGGAACGCCGCCAGTACCTCGTCCAGCAGGTCCCAGTCGCAGATCGCGACCTGCTCGTCTTTGCCCACCCGCTGTCCGACATACGGATCGTCGGACTGCACCCAGCGGTAGGCGGGATCGCCGGGCGGGGCGTCGAACACCTGGGGGACCTGAAACCGCGCAAAGACAACATCTGAAGGATAGCGCGACAGGAGTTCGCGTACCTCCGGCTCGCGCTCCCCGAACACCTCGGGATGCGTCCAGAAGTCCAGGATCACCGGCACCCGGCCGGCCGCTCCCCTGCCCTCGATGACGCGGACCATCTGTTCCCGGGTCAACGCACGGATCATGGACACCTCTTTCTGCTAATAATGGACATCGATGGAGGCCCGGTCGCTGTTCAGATGCAGGGTTTCCACCCCGTCCACTGTCATCCTGACCTCAATCGTGCCGTCCAGCGATTCTTTGATCCGGTTGCGCATTTCTCCGTTGCTCGGGGACGCGAGCGCGACCGGGTTGGCCTGCCGGGCACGGACGGAGACCACGCGACTGCCCTTCCGGACCGTCGCCTGGAACGCGTCCTGTGACACTTCGAATCCGAGCATCCTCGCGCCTTCGATGGAGCTGAAACGGTACTCCCGGCCCTGGTGATGCAGCATCAGGAAGAATCCTTTGGCGTACTTCCCGAGGATCGGCACGGTGGCATAGCTGAACACGATCGCGCTGTCCTCCCAGCCGTTGGCATGCACCCACACATATTCCCGGGGGAAGCTCCTCCCCCAGTCTTTTTCGATATACCCGTCCGCGCTGTGCAGCGCCCAGGTGTTCTCACCGATCCGGAGGTTGCCGTCCACCCGGTGGGCCATGCTGATGATCGCATGGTTGCATTCGTTGGGGAACCAGGTCATCCAGCCCATGATGTTGGGCCTGAAAAACGAGGTGCGGATGGGCGTGAACGCGCCGAAGGTAAAGGTGCCCTGTACGCGCACATTTTCGGCTTCAAAGTCCAGCCGCATGCCCTGTTCGGACAACTCGTTCCCCCCGATCCGGAGCACAAAGGGATCCGGCTGCATGTGCAGATCCTCCAGCGGATACCGGACGTACACTGTCTGATGCGCCAGACTGCTGGTGAACTGGAGAAAAGCGTGGCCGGTGGCGCGATGTGTCGAATAGCCCCATATCACGGAGAACAGAAAATTCTGGTTGCGGTCGTCCACCTTGGTGAACCAGCCTTCGAACGATTCCGGTTTGTCGAGACCGACTCTGCATCCGAACTGCTTGACTGGGGACATCGGGTATCCTCACTCGTTTCATACAATTCCCGGATCTTCGTCGAGACATAGCGGCAAGCCGGTCCGGGGCAGGCGGTCGGAAGGCGCAGGCAAGGCAGGAGTTCGTGCGGGATCTGCCGGCATGCGCAGTTACCCTTCCACTATACCAAGGATCGGAGAGAGGTTGCGGTCGGGTGAAGAAGTAAGTTGGAATAAAGCCGGTAAATGAGGAATGCACCGGAGTCCTTCGCAAGAGAACCGGGCGTTTCGGATCCCGGATCCGGTCAGGCAGATCCGTCCGGGTCGGCGGCGGTGTATGTCACACCCGCGTATTGGGTATAGAATCGGGACAGTTCGGGATGTTCCGCGATCGCGGCCTTCCGCTGTGTCATCCGCTGCCACGCATCCTGATACTCCAGCAACCGGGGCGCTTCCGGACCGGACGTCAGGGCCGCCGTTTCAAGCGGGGTTAATTCGCGGCTGGTCAGATCGATGGCGCAAAACGGCTGGGGAAAGTAAAAGTCGCCTGTCTCCCCAAAGGCCGGCATGGAGGTACAGATCACCAGATACGGGTGACCTGTCTCCATCGGGTAATCGTACGGATCAGGGCGGATCAGAACGGTCTCCACCTGCCCGTCCCGCCGTTCCTCCCTGAGATAGCTCCGCTGTGCCAGCACGATGCGGTCACCTGGCGCGAGCGCCCGATCGGGGGAGGTTTCTACAACCTCCAGCACGGTGCATTCCATCGTGGTCATGATCTCCAGCGGGTAATAGACCCCGCTGTCCAGCGGCTCCTCCGGCATGACTTCGCCGCGGAATGCCCGGACCGGCCGTTCCTCGAGCGGGGTGCCGGTAGAGACCACCAATACTGTGTCGATCATCGTTTCGGACAATATCTGCGCCAGGGTGGTGGGGGGATACGGGTGCTGGTCGGAGGGGAGCATCACCTCCCGGTATCCATATAGCCCGCGTCCGTCGTCTTCCTGCGTGCTGCAGCCGGCCAGTACACCGAGCAAAAGCACACACCCCACCCACAAAAGCAACCTTGTCCATCTGCTGTTTCTCATACGCAACGGGCCCCCCTCCCCTTGCCCTTGCTTGCCGATACGCAGATCGACGGGTCGATCTGCGTATCGACCTGACTTCGGCCGTATCCTGTATGATGACTGTGCAATTGCATAGTATCACTCGGATCTGTCGGGCGTCAATCTGTACAATTGAGCAAACATGCGGCAAGCAGTTCTTCCTTGGTTCCCGCACCAGAGCGACAAAAAAGGACGATCCGCCCATATCCAATTGGGCGGACCGACACGGGGGGTGAAGCTCATTTGTTTAACGATTCCGTACGATGCGGTTTACAGCGGCTCGATCTCGAAGCTGTGGAAGGTCACGGTTCCGTTGCCGTACGCGAAGAGCGCCGGGAACATCATCGACCCGCGGACACCCCTCGGGATCTGCGCCAGTGAACAGATGTGTTCGATGTTGAAACTGGGGATCAGCTTGGTCCAGGTCTCGTGGTCCGGACTGAACCAGCAGCTCACGATCTGGTCCCGGACGGTCAGCCGGACGTAGATCTGATCCCAGAGATACTGCTTGCCGTTGTACCGGCGCGTGAGGTTGTGGTGATTGCAGTTGAACACCCAGGTGTAGTCGTCCTTGAGCGCGAACCCGACACTGTGGTTCGGATTGTAGACCATGGCGATCCCGCCGCCGGCGCCGTTGCCCACCGTCATATGCGCGGTGATCTGAAAATCGCGGTAGACCGCGCTGTAAGCCATGATGCCGTCGGTGTCGTGCAGCGATTTCCCGCTGCCCTGGACGAGCCATCCGTCCGCGACCGGCTGCATCCGTTCTCTCATTTTACCGGTATAGATCCACTGCCCCGGCAGATCCTCGTGGGGGAACACCACGCTCGTGGGATACCCGTGCAGCACCGCTTTCCCGCCTTTAGGCGCGGGCAGCGGGAGTTCGGGTGAGCTCCAGGAGGGGATGCGGTACCAGCCGTCCTCAGTCCATTCGACCGGCTCCATCAGCATCATGCGGCCCTGGTTGTACCGCTCCTTCAGGTACCCATGATAGGGCATGTACCAGGAGCCGTCCGGGGCTTCGACCAGCATCCCGTGTCCCTTGCTGTGCCACTTCTCCTCCCGGGAAAAGGTCCTCCGGAGCGGATTGTAGGGAGAGGGCTCCCACGGACCGTCCGCGTTGCGCGAGCGGTAGGAGAAGATTGCGTGACAGGTGGGCGGACCCGAGGTACCGCCGGCCGCGAGGGTCAGATAGATCCACCCGTCCTTTTTGGTAAACCGCGGGCCTTCGGTGTACGTTCCCTGGATCTCCCAGTCGTCGGGAAACACCTCGTCAGCCAGCACCCGTTTCCCGGGTCCGGCAAAGTGCAGTCCGTCGTCAGTGAGCGGGAAGCACACGTTGTCGGACATGTAGAGCCAGCGCTTGTTCTGGAAATCCACGACGTGTCCGGGGTCCACCAGCTCCCGGTCGTTGTTCAGGTTGAAGGCAGGGCCGACGAAAAAGGGGCCGTCCCACGCGCCGGAACGGATGTCTTTCGTCGTCACAACCCAGACGCTGGACGACTGGTAATCCTCCTCGTCCCTTCTGTACGGGTTGATATTGTAGACGTAGTAGGTGTCTCCCACCTTGCACAGTTCCGACGCACCGCCCATGGGGTGCGGAAACGCATACAGCGGCTCCCAGTGGAGCAGATCCTGTGAATGCCACAGCAGGAACTGTGTGCAATGTAAGAGGTAGTAGTCCTCCCCGTCCTTGAGGATGCAGGGATCCGGGTAATCTCCGTGGAGGATGGGATTCATGTAAGTGCCGTTCCCCAGGTCTGAACAATAAGTACGATCCGACATGGCGCATTTCTCCTCTCTGTCACTCGTGTGACAAA
>CAZBKR010000160.1:303-4515 GCA_964492455.1 uncultured Oscillospiraceae bacterium | reverse complement strand
CGGGCGGCTCTTTGGAAAATCGGATAACTGGGCTCGTGTGACGTACTACCGGGCCAAACTCAAACTTAGGGAAAGGATGGAAGCGTATGAAGATTGACTGTGGAATGATTGCCGACTTGCTTCCGTTGTACATCGACGAGGCATGCAGTCCAGAAAGTGTTGCGGGGATTGAAGAGCACCTGTTGGAATGCGAGCGTTGCGCACAGATTCATCGGGAGATGATACAGGCGCAACCGACCGAAGCCATTGCAGCCGATAGCCGGAAGATCCTGGGCCGTCATCGCCGACGCAGCTGGAAAAGAGCGGTCGCAGGGGTTTTGGTCGGCATCTTGTTGGCCACTGGAATCTTTGCCCTGTCGATCCGGTATGCGTTACCCATTGTTTCAGATGTTATATATAGAGGAACAGCGGCATATGCCGTGGTCGAGATCGGCCCATCCAAGGATTATGCAATGGAGGATATCGAGGCAGCGGTCCGAGTCGTCCGGCGTCAATTCGGAATGGAGTACCAGAGGTCCGTCTTGCTGACTCTCACCTATGACGAAAACCACTCTCGCCAATGGAGTGCCACCACGAGCTCCATGAGCGAAAAGAGTTACGATGAAGTCATCGTCCTGTATGGTTCGATTTTCATCGGCAGCAAGGCAGACGCGAGCGGCGCACCACTAGGGACGATCAAAGAGGGATGGTCCTGGTATCTTGCGCGAAACGCCGGATCCGAAAAATGGACAATCATCGGGCAAGGGTACGCCTGATTCGTCGTCGCGCTCTTATCCCTTCCGTTCGTCCGCTGCGCGGATGTCTTTGCGCATGATCTTGCCCGAGACTGTTTTAGGAAGCTCGCTTACGAATTCGACGAGACGGGGGTATTTGTAGGGGGCGGTGGTCTTTTTGACATGCTCCTGCAGTTCGTGCACGAGGTCGTCACCTGGCGTATATCCGCGGGCGAGCACGATGGTCGCTTTGACTACCTGGCCACGCACCGGGTCGGGCACCGCGGTGACCGCACATTCCAGTACCGAAGGGTGCTCCTGGAGCGCACTCTCAACCTCGAACGGGCCGATGCGGTAGCCGGAGCACTTGATGACGTCGTCGGACCGGCCGACGTACCAGTAGTATCCCGACTCGTCCTTGTAAGCGACGTCGCCGGTGTAGTACATCCCATCGTGCCAGACCGACGCGGTCGTGCCCGGATCCCGGTAGTACTCCCGGAACAGCCCGGGCGGGATCTCGCGGTCCAGCCCCCGGATCACCAGGCTGCCTTCGGTGCCTGCGGGTACAGACTGTCCCTCATCGTCGACGAGGTCGATGTCGTAGAGCGCGGAGGGTTTTCCCATGGAGCCGGGCCGGATCGGGAATCCCTCGTAGTTGGCGCACAGCACCACCCCTTCGGTTTGCCCAAATCCTTCGGTGATCGGCAATCCGGTCAGCGATTGCCAGCGGGAGTACACCTCTGGCTGGAGAGGCTCGCCGGCGGTCAGACAGCGGCGGAGTGCGGACAGATCGTATTTTGCGAACTCTTCGTGGATCAGGAAACGGTAGATGGTGGGAGGTGCGCAAAAGGTGGTCACGCGGTAATGGGAGAGACGTTCTAAAAGGAGAGCCGGTTCGAATTTTTCCATATCGTAGACAAAGTTGTCGACTCCCACGATCCACTGTCCATAGAGCTTTCCCCAGCCGCATTTGGCCCAGCCGGTGTCAGAGACCGACAGATGGAGGTCATCCGGTCGGAGCTGCTGCCAGTAGCGTGCGGTGACGATGTGACCGAGCGGATGGTTGTAATCGTGCAGCACCATTTTGGGCTGTCCGGTGGTTCCGGACGTGAAATAGAGCAGCATCGTGTCCTCACCGGCCGGCCGCTCCGAGCGGGAGACTGCCAGCCAGGAGGCGGCTTCTTCGTCCGGGATGTCTTCCACGATTCCGTCCCAGTCGACCCAGCCGGCGGGAAGGGTTCCTGACACCTGGCCCGAGGTGGTCAGGGCGAATTGGGCGGCGGGCATGCAGCGGACGGCTGCCCGTGCGCGGACCGTCTTACAGGCGGGGAGCGCGTCTTCGATGTGCCGGAGCACCTCGGTGTCCGACACCGACAGGATAAGCCGCACGTCGGCTGCGTTGCACCGGTAGGCGACATCCTTGGAGGTCAGCAGATGGGTGGCGGGGATAAACGGGCATCCAACCCGCATACAGGCGATCACGAGCGGCCAGAACTGCCAGCGCCGTTTGAGCAGGAACATCACCACATCCCCGCGGTGGACGCCCAACTGTGTCAGAGCGGCCGCATATCGCGCGGACAGCAAGGACAGCGTGTGCCAGTTCAGACGGACCTCGTCTCCGAAATCGTTGCACCACAACAGCGCTTCTTTGTCGGGGGATTCAGCGGCCCAGGCGTCAACCACGTCGTACGCCATGTTGAAGCGGTCGGGGGTGAGGATGCGGAAGTTTTGTTTCCAGTCCTCGTAGGAGTCAAAAATTTCTCGGTTGACGAATCGTTCCAGCATGGCCGGACCTCCAGGGTAGAAATCAGTCTCTGTCTGGTGCCCCGTGGACAATCACGGTCAGAAATCGCGCTACCTTCCCCTCGACGCATTGCTGTCCGTGGGGAATCGCGGGATCGAAGTATACGGAATCCCCGGGGCCGAGGTCGACCGGTTCGGTGCCCAGGATGACGCGTACTGTGCCCTCCAGAACCAGGTTGAACTCCTGACCGGGGTGGGTGACCAGTTTCATCTTTCGGTTCTCATCCGGATCCAGCGTCACGATCATGGGCTCGATCAGGCGGTTGCGGAAGGCGTGCGCGAGGCTTTCGAACCGGTATCCCGGATACCGCTCGACCTCGAGCCCTTTTCCGGCCCGGACAACGGCAAAATCGTGCAGCGTTGCTGATTTGCCGGTCATCAGGTCGGTCATGTCCACGCCGAACAGGCCGGCGAGTTCATACAGCATGCTGATCGGAATGTCGGTTGCGCCGGACTCGTAGCCGGCATACTCCGCAAGGGAGACTCCCAGTCGTGCCGCGATGGTTTCCGGAGTGAAACCCGCGATGTCTCGCAGTTCCCGTACACGGGCTCCGGTATCGGATGTTCCATTCGCCATGTTGCGATCCTCCGGTGTGTGCTGGTGGATGAAAGAACAGTATGAATATAGACACAAAACCCGCTGACGGCAAGGTTTACCACCGTTTCTGCGGGATCGGTGGGCGCAGCTGAAAATACGGCACAATGCACAAGACAAATCGACTTTTGTGCAAATTCACACAAAACACCCCCCTCTGCGTTGACCTCGTTACTGAAAAATGTTACAATACATCCATTATCTACTTGTACTGCTGAAGCAATTGGTACCGCTCGCGCGAATTCGATGATATGGAGGTATTTGACGAAATGATCGCCAAAACGGATTTGGATTCCTGCCGCAGAGACATGGAGAATTTTGTAGGAAAACGGGTTAGACTGAAGTCCAACGGTGGCAGGAAACGCACCATCATCCAGGTCGGCGTACTCGACAGCTGCTATCCGAACGTATTCACTGTCCGCTGCTCCCGCTGCAATGCCTATCAGGAAATGGTATCCTATAGCTACATCGACGTGCTGACCCGGGCGGTCGAGGTGGCGGTCGAATCCGAGGCGCTCACATCCCTTGCGGTTGCGCCCGGCAACTAACCGGTATCCGACTCGAAGACAAGCCCATATGATATGCGCAGCCCGCCGGTATTCGGCGGGTCTTTTTATTCCGATGACGCGGAAACGGGAGGAGGGAGGTTTCATGAAGGCGCTTACGGTGCAGGTACCCGGCAAGATCAACCTGTCTCTGGACGTGGTCGGCCGGAGGCCGGACGGATACCACCTGCTGTCCACCATCATGCAGGCAGTCGATGTCCACGACGAACTGCGGATGGAGATCGTCACCCCGGAGCACGGGATCTGTCTGACGAGCGACCGGGAGGAACTGGAACTCGATTCGCGCAATACCTGCCACCGCGCCGCTCGGGCTTTTCTGGAAGCCGCGGGGATCGCGGACGGCGTTCGGATCCATCTTGTCAAACGGATCCCGGTTGCGGCTGGCATGGGCGGTGGAAGCGCCGATGCCGCGGGGGTGCTGTTCGGACTTGACCGGCTGTATCCCGGGCGCCTGGGCGTGGACACACTACGTGCACTGGGGGTCGGGATCGGCGCGGATGTACCTTATTGCCTGATCGGTGGAACAGCGTTGTGC
>CAZBKR010000160.1:0-293 GCA_964492455.1 uncultured Oscillospiraceae bacterium | reverse complement strand
GTATGTCTCTCCGCTGCCTCCCTTTTCGGATCGGCCCGCGATCCTGGTCAAACCCGATTTCGGGGTGTCGACCGCCTGGGTATATGCACATCTGGACCGGGACAACCTCGGCGTACGTCCGGACAATGCCCGCCTGATCCGCGCGATGGAAGCGGGGGATCTCCGTCAGATGTCCTCTGCGGCAGGCAACGTTCTCGAGTCGGTCACAGTCTCCGCACATCCCTTGTTGACGCAGATCAAACTTTGGCTGCAGGAGGCAGGGGCGGGATTTGCCGCGATGAGCGGGAGCGGGC
>CAZBKR010000159.1:0-4518 GCA_964492455.1 uncultured Oscillospiraceae bacterium | reverse complement strand
GTTGTGCAGATCCTCAACCGGCGCAACAAGAACAATCCCGTTCTGCTGGGTGAACCCGGCGTGGGCAAGACCGCTATTGCGGAGGGATTGGCTGTCCGGATAGCGGAAGGGAACGTGCCGGCCAAACTGCTGGATCAGGAGGTTTATCTGCTGGATATGACCGCCCTGGTGGCAGGCACCCAGTTCCGTGGCCAATTTGAAAGCCGGATGAAGGGAGTCGTCGACGAGGCGCGCAAAGCGGGCAACATCATCCTGGTGATCGACGAACTCCACAATATCATGGGAGCCGGTGATGCCGAAGGGGCCATGAATGCAGCCAATATTCTCAAGCCCGCGCTGGCCAAAGGCGAGATCCGCGTTCTGGGATCCACCACACTGGACGAGTACCGGCGCTTTATCGAGAAAGATTCCGCTCTTGAACGCCGCTTCCAGCGTGTCGTCGTAGATGAACCCTCCGTGGAGGATTCCATCGAGATCCTCAAAGGAATCCGCGACTACTACGAGCAGCATCACAATGTGACCTACAGTGACGACACCATTGCGTTTGCGGTGAAAATGGCCGACCGGTACATCACGGAACGGTTTTTGCCTGACAAAGCGATCGACCTGCTCGATGAAGCCGGATCTCAGGTCAACCTAAAAGACGAACGGCTGGTTCGATTGGAACGGCTCCACACGGAACTGGAAACTCTTGAGGCCAGGCAGGAGGCGCTCGACGAGGATAAAGAGGAACAAAAGGATGAGGATGTCGGCTTTTTCGAGCGGCAGGCGGAAAACAAATCTGCGATCCTGCGCGTGACGGAGGAGATCGCACGGCTTCGTTCGGAACTCAATCCGACCCCGATCGGAGAAGCGGACATCGCACGTGTGGTCGAAATGTGGACAGGGATACCCGTCCACCGGATCACCGAAACTGAATCCGACCTCCTGCTCCATCTGGAAGAACGGTTGCATCAGAGACTGATCGGACAGGAGGAGGCCGTTTCCGCGGTTTCCCGTGCCATTCGGCGCAACCGTGCGGGATTCGGGAAAAAACGCAAACCCGCGTCGTTTATTTTCGTCGGCCCGACCGGCGTCGGGAAGACCGAACTGGTCAAAGCACTCGCCGAAGCAATGTTTTCGAGCGAGGACGCCATGGTGCGTCTGGACATGTCGGAGTTTATGGAACCGCACACTGTGAGCAAACTGATCGGCTCTCCGCCGGGGTATGTCGGATACGACGACGGCGGCCAGCTGACAGAAAAAATCCGGCGTAAACCCTACTCCGTCATCCTTCTGGACGAAATCGAGAAAGCGCACGCGGATGTGTTCAATATTCTGCTGCAGATTCTGGACGATGGCCGTCTGACCGACAGTCATGGAAGGCTGGTCAATTTTGAGAACACCGTCATCATCATGACATCGAACGCCGGCACTACATTGAAATCCAACGGGATCGGCTTTGGAGCCGAAGGTCACGTCGCACTGGAGAACCGGGTGAACACTGTACTGAAAGAAATGTTCCGGCCGGAGTTTCTGAATCGGGTGGACGAGACCATCGTTTTCCACACCTTGACGCGGGAGGAGATCCGATCCATTGTGGACCTGATGCTTCGCGAGGTGACAAACAGTATGCAGGAGAAGGGCATCCGGCTGGTGTTTGACGAGGCGGTCAAAGACATGCTGGCGGAAAAAGGGTATGACGACAAGTATGGAGCGCGCCCCTTACGTAAAACCATCCAGCGGCTGATTGAGGATCCACTGGCGGATCTGTTTCTGTCCGGCCGCCTGGGCGGTGTCACGGGTGTTGCGGCAGTGATGAAAGAAGGGGTCGTCGCATTTGACACCCTGTGATCCAAATTCTCTACTCGTGTTTAGGGAAGTTTGATAAAAGCCGCTCCATCGCATCGGAGCGGCTTTTGTTCATGTCCTGTAACTGCCGTTTATTTTTACATAGTCATATGTGAAATCGCATGTCCAGATTCTGTCCCACGCAGTGCCGTCATTCAAATCAATCTCGATCAGGATTTCGTCTCCGGCCAGGATGGTTTTAGCGGCCGCCTCGTCAAATGCCACAGCCGCACCGTTGCGGCACATCTCCAACCCCCCGATACGGATCCCGCACTTGGCGGGATCCAGTTTTGCGCCGGAATAACCGACGGCGGTCAGGATGCGTCCCCAGTTGGCATCCTCGCCGAATACCATGGTTTTCACAAGAGGAGATTTGGCGACTGATAAAGCGACACTGTAAGCATCTTCGGATGAGCGTGCGTGTGACACTTTCACTTCGATCAGTTTGGTCGCACCTTCCCCGTCTTTGGCGATCAACCGGGATAGAGCTTCGCATACAGTATGGAACGCCTCTGTAAGATCCGGATCAGGGGCTGTGATACGCGGGTTACCGGCCCGTCCGTTGGCGAGTACCGCCACCATGTCGCATACGCTGGTGTCCCCATCGACGGATACACGGTTGAAGGTGGTGGCTACCGCCTTGCGCAGAGTATCACCCAGTACCCCGGCATCGACCGCACAATCTGTTGTCAGCACACCGATCATGGTGGCCATGTCGGGGTGAATCATCCCCGATCCCTTGGCCATCCCGGACACGGTAACGGTTCTACCGCCCTTGACAAAGGAAACCGTCACCTCTTTCGGAATGGTATCAGTGGTCATGATCGCAGCTTCCGCCTCATGACCGGCTGCCTCGCCGTCTGCGAGGGAAGCGGCCGCCCGGTCGATGCCTTCCAGCAGTTTATCGATCTGCAGTGGGATGCCGATCACTCCTGTGGAGTTGAATAGAATCTGTTCGGCCGGGCAATCGAGCCGTGACGCCAGACGCTGCGCGGCTGCGGTGGCATCACGGTCACCCTGCGGGCCTACACAGGCATTGGCATTGCCACTATTGATCATGAAAGCTTTTGCCAGACCACCCTGGATATGACGCATGCTCAACTGCAGAGAGTGGCCTTTCACCAGGTTGCGCGTAAAGGTGGCCGCGCATACGGCCGGCACTTCAGATACAATGAGGGCCAGGTCAGGTGCGCCGTTTTTCTTGATTCCGCAGGCAACGCCCGATGCATGGAATCCCTTTGGACTGACAATGCTGCCTTTTTTTATTTCCATACGCTATGATCCTCCGTCCGGGTCCGGCGGCCCGTATCCATCTGTTCTGCACCGGACACCTGGACCGGCACCGGAAAGTAGTTTATACGCTAACAAAACTGCATGTCAAAATCAACGAAATCACCCTGTCCAGCGTGTTCTTTTTTCAAAACACAAGAGACGGAAACACAAGAATCATGATACGCTATTATATAGTGTCGCGGTGTGTGTCGCTTCGGCTCGACGTGCGATGGTAGACAGTCTGCTGCGATTGACGACACTCGTCCATGCCGGATGTAACGAATGAGAGTGTTGGCAACCGGAAAGAGGAGGAAAAAGGATGGGCCTTTTCAATTTCATCAAATCGCAGTTCATCGAGGTCATCGAATGGACGGACGACTCCAACGATCTGATGGTGTACCGCTTTGCGGACGGTACCAAAGAAATCAATATGGGCGCGCAATTGACTGTCCGGGAGTCTCAGGTTGCGGTATTTGTCAATGAGGGACAGCTCGCGGATGTGTTTACTCCCGGCCGGTATGAACTCACTACAGAGAACATGCCGATCCTGACCGTGCTCAAGTCCTGGAAGTACGGCTTCCGTTCACCGTTTAAATCCGAAGTGTACTTTGTGAATACCAGGCAGTTCACTGACCAGAAGTGGGGAACCGCCAATCCGGTTATGATGCGCGACGCGGATTTTGGTGTCATGCGGGTGCGCGGATTCGGCATCTATTCGTTCCGTGTCGCGGATGCCGCCCAGTTTCTGCGCGAAGTATTCGGTACGCAGGCAGAGTTCACGGTGGAGGGGATCAACGGACAATTGCGGAAAACGCTTGTCTCCCTGTTCAGTGAAGTCCTGGGAGAAGCCAAAATTCCAGCACTGCAACTTGCTTCTCAATATTCGGAACTTTCCGATTTGATCGCGGCACGTGCGCGGGAAGCATTTGCGCAGCTGGGTCTGGAACTGGTCCGGCTGGTGGTAGAAAACATCTCTCTGCCTGAAGAAGTGGAAAAAGCGATCGACGCCCGTTCACAGATGAACGTGGTCGGAGATCTGAACAGCTATACGCAGTTTCAGACAGCGACTGCCATTGGCAAGTCCGGCGACCGTCCGGGCGGGAGCGGACTGGATGGTGCCGGTCTGGGCGTCGGACTGGGGCTGGGTGCCGCGGTGGCACAGACGATGGCCGGCGCGTTCCAGCCAAAGCCGCAGACAGCGCCCGCTCCTCAGGAAAACCCGGCCGCTGCGGCAGCGACCATTGCGTGCCCCGCCTGCGGCAATATGGTTGCGGCTCACGTGAAATTCTGTCCCGAATGCGGAAAGGCGATGCAAGCCGTCTGTCAGGCGTGCGGCAAACCGGTCGGAACCGCGAAGTTCTGTCCGGAGTGCGGAGCCAAAGTCGAACGGTGACCGCTGCGCGGGAGGACCTGATT
>CAZBKR010000158.1:0-4565 GCA_964492455.1 uncultured Oscillospiraceae bacterium | reverse complement strand
CCCCGATGTGGAACGGACAGGTACCGGCTGACCGGTTGCGGGAGGTCTGTGAACTGGACGATTCCGTTTGCCGGTTTGCGGCGACGCTCGCGGACCGTCACCTGAGTGCAAGGGGATTTCACCGGATGCTTCGTGTGGCACGAACCCTTGCAGACCTTGAAGGGATGGAGCAGGTGGTTCCCCGTCACGTCCAGGAGGCATATCAATATCGTGTCGAACGGCAGGTTGGATCTTGATGGGCGGTGATCTGCGCCGGCTCACATCACATATCTGGTTATCCCGGATGGTGTCGGAAACCGGGATCGGTATGAACCGGGCGAGAAAGATGGTTGCACGGATGGGTTCGGTCGAAGCTCTGTTCGAGGCCGGTGCGGCTGAACTGGCCGCTGCCGCCGGAGAATATCGCACGGGTGCGCCGTTTCGCCATGGGAGTCACAAACCGGGAGAGGGCGGAGGTTGCTGCACAGAAATGTGCCGCATCCGGGGTTCGATGTGCTATGGAAAGAGATCCGGAATATCCGGGTCGTCTGCGGGAGATTCCGAGCAGGCCCTTCTGTCTTTTTTACAGAGGAGACATCGTATCGGTATTGTGCCGCGCGGAAAGCATCGTGACTGTCATCGGAACACGGAGTCCCTCCGGGTACGGCAGGACTGCGACCCGCAGGATCGCTGCCGACATCGCGCGAGCAGGTGTCACGGTTGTCAGCGGGCTCGCACGCGGGATCGATTCGATCGCCCACCGGGCTGCTTTGGGGGAGGGAGGTCTTACTGCAGCGGTGCTGGGGGGAGGGATCGACCATGTCTATCCGCCGGAACACAGGGAGCTGATGGAGGAGATCGCGTCGAAAGGGGTCGTACTTAGCGAGCACGGACCGGGCGTGCGTCCGGTGAAATCCTTTTTTGCAGCCCGGAACCGCATCCTGTCCGGACTGGCGGATTGTGTTGCGGTGACAGAGGCTTCGGAGCACAGCGGCACCATGATCACCGCCGGGTTTGCTGCCGATCAGGGGAGAGATCTCTTCGCGGTCCCGGGCAGCATTTTTGAAACCGGTTCACGCGGATGTAACCGGTTGATCCGTGAGGGAGCAGATGTATTGACCGATGCGGAGGATCTGCTCTACCGGCTGCCGATGGGGCGCATGCCGCGAACAGCGGAATGTGAGGTGAAAGAGATGGAGCTGGCTGCGCAAACCACCCGGGTCCTGGAAGGATTGAAGGGCCGGAGTCTGACGCCGGAAGAACTTTCACGGGAGACAGGCATCCCGGTTACAGCCCTTCTTCCGTTGTTGTCGGCATTGGAATGGGTGGGAGACGTCGAGTGCCGGAGGGGAAGGTTCACTTTGACACCAGCCGCAATATGAGATATATAATGGTACGACGTGCCGCCCGGTTGACGGACAGCACGCACCAAAATGACTGACGAGGTCCTTTAAATGCCCAAAACACTGCTCATCGTGGAATCCCCTGCCAAAGCCCGCACCATCGGCCGCTATCTGGGTGCAGACTATCGCATCGCCGCATCGGTGGGGCACATCCGCGACCTCCCGTCTGCGACGATGGGGGTGGATGTGCGCAGGAACTTCAAGCCGACCTATATCACGATGAAGGGCAAGGAAAAGGTCATCCGCGAACTCAAAGATCTCGCGTCCTCCAGCGACCGCATCCTGCTCGCGACCGACCCTGACCGCGAGGGAGAAGCCATCGCATGGCACATTGCGGCTGTACTGGGGCTGGATCCTGCCGCGCCCAACCGCGTCACATTCAACGAGATAACCGAGAACGCAGTCAAAAATGCTGTGACAAGTCCGCGCCCGATCAATATGCACCTGGTGGATTCACAGCAGGCGCGGAGGATCCTCGACCGGCTGGTCGGATATGAGCTCAGTCCGCTTCTCTGGAATAAAATCCGCAAAGGGCTCAGCGCGGGACGCGTACAGTCGGTCGCAACCCGCGTGATCGTGGAAAGGGAACGTGAAATACAGGCATTCGTTCCCGAAGAATACTGGCTGTTGACAGCACAGCTTGCGAAACAACCTTCTCCATCCGGGACGGAGCTCTCTTTCCGTGCCCGCTACCACGGTTCGATGCAGCACGGCCGGCTTGTGCGCCACCGGTTGCGCAACCAGCAGGAAACCGACCACGTTGTGCGCGATACAGACGGACGGATCTTTTCGGTCCGCGACATCAGGAAAGGCAGCAAAGCAAGACAGCCTTTCGCTCCGTTTACCACCAGCACACTCCAGCAGGAGGCTTCGCGCCGCCTCGGGTTTACTTCCCGACGCACCATGAGTGTCGCACAGCAGTTGTATGAAGGCGTCGATCTGCCCGGTGCGGGCGCGACCGCGCTGGTTACCTACATCCGTACGGATTCCGTGCGGGTTTCGGACGATGCGGCGGCAGAAGCCAGACGTTTGATCACCGAAAAATACGGAGATGCGTATCTTCCGTCCTCTCCGCGCAAGTATAAAAACCGCAATGCCTCCCAGGATGCCCATGAAGCCATCCGTCCCGCGCATTTTGATCTGGATCCGGAATCTGTGCAGCATTCGCTCAGCCATGAGCAGTACCGCCTGTACAAACTGATCTGGGATCGTTTTGTGTCGTCACAGATGGCAGCCGCTCAGGTGGATACGGTCACAGTGGATGTGGAAGCCGCAGACCATATATTCCGCGCGGTCGGCGAAACAATCCGTTTCCCGGGATTTCTGCGGGTGTATGCGGACATATCAGAACCGGACGAGGATGCCGACCCGGAAACCGGCGACGGCAAGGAAAAGATTCCGGAACTGGAGAAGGGAGAGGTTCTGCGGCTTCTCTCGATGAAACCGGAACAGAAATTCACGCAGCCGCCGCCTCGTTATACGGAAGCGACACTGATCAAGGCAATGGAGGAGCAGGGGATTGGTCGGCCCTCGACGTATGCGCCTACCATTTCGACCATCCTCGACCGCAACTATGTCAGCAAAGAGAAAAAATATCTGTTCCCGACAGAGTTGGGAACCATCGTGACCGATTTGCTGATCGAACACTTTGGCGACATCGTTGATCTCCGGTTTACCGCGGATATGGAGAGCAAGCTCGACACGGTCGAAGAGGGCGCGCAAGACGGAATATCCGTATTGCAGGCGTTTTATTCGCCTTTCCACGAGCAGGTTGTCAAAGCGGGAACCGCGATGGAGAAAGTAAAGCTCCAGACAGTACATACCGGTGAAAAATGCCCTGAATGCAAAGTGGGCGACCTGGTGATCAAAGAAGGCCGGTACGGGAAATTTATCGCATGTACAAACTTTCCGGCCTGTAAATACACACGCAACCAGGAGACGGCAGTCGACGCAAGCTGCCCGCTGTGCGGATCCGGGCTTTTGCTCAAGACATCACGCAAATCCAGAAACCGGACGTTTTACACCTGTGACCGGAAAGGTTCGGATCCGGAATGTCCGTTCATTAGCTGGGATCTTCCGATTCCGGATCAGAAGTGCGGGACCTGCGGCAGTTATATGGTGATGAAATCATTCCGCGGGAAAACGTATCCCCGATGCGGCAACAGAGACTGCCCGACCAACGCGCGAAAACCGAAAGAGCCCGGTAAACCGAAAGAGGGCGGGCAGTGAGTCCCGCGCTTTCATCTGCGATCAGTTGCGTGCGGGTCATCGGAGCCGGACTGGCCGGATGCGAAGCCGCCTGGCAAGTCGCAAAAGCCGGCATTCCGGTGGAACTGATCGATATGAAACCCGGGCGCATGACGCCGGCTCACCACTCGCCGCTGCTGGGAGAACTCGTCTGCAGCAACTCTCTCAAGGCGATGCGGCTGACTTCGGCGTCTGGCCTGCTGAAAGAAGAAATGCGCCGTTTTGGATCATTGGTGCTGCAGGCGGCCACAGCATCCCAGGTCCCTGCGGGCGGATCCCTGGCAGTGGACCGCGATCTGTTTTCCTCGTACATCACCAGAAAGCTGACAGAACATCCCTTGATCCATTTAGTGGAGAAACAGGTGGAAGAGGTACCTGCGGACGGAATCCGGATCGTCGCGACCGGACCGCTCACGCAGGGACGCCTGTTCCACTCGATCGCGGAGACGCTGGGTACGCAGGTCCTCCATTTTTTCGATGCGGCGGCACCTATCGTCGAAGCTGATTCCATCGACCGGACCCGCGTCTTTGCCCAGTCGCGTTATGGGCGCGGAGGGGATGACTATCTGAACTGTCCGATGGATCGGGAGCTATATGAGCGTTTCTGGCATGCGCTTGTGCACGCCGGGGTTGCAGAAGTAGAAGACTTTGACAGAAAAGCTGTGTTTGAAAGCTGTATGCCCATCGAAACCATGGCGTCCCGCGGAATGGACACCATCCGCTTCGGTCCCCTGAAACCGGTTGGACTTACAGATCCTGCCACCGGTATGCAACCCCACGCTGTCGTCCAGCTCAGACAGGACGATGTCAGCGCTTCGCTATACAGTCTGGTGGGGTTCCAGACCCGGTTGCGTCATCCTGAGCAAAAACGGGTCTTCTCGATGATTCCGGGATTGGAAAACGCAAATTTCGTCCGATACGGAGTCATGCACCGCA
>CAZBKR010000157.1:0-4577 GCA_964492455.1 uncultured Oscillospiraceae bacterium | reverse complement strand
CGTACTGCGGATATACTCTTCGTGCAACTTGGTCAGTTCCCGTGCCGCGACGATCCGTCGAGCTCCCAATCCGGCCTGAATGAGATCGGACAAGGTACGCCGCAACCGGTGAGGTGCCTCATACAGGACAATGGTCCGCATCTCGGAGGCGATCTGTTCCAGTGCTGTCCGCCTCGTCCTGCCCGCAGCGGACAGGAAACCTTCAAACACGAACCGATCCGTGCAAAGACCGGATCCGGTCAGGCCGGCGATGGCCGCACAGGCACCGGGCACAACGACGACCGGGATGCCTGCATCCGCGCACAATTGCACCAGATCGCTGCCGGGATCCGAGATACCCGGAGTCCCGGCGTCGGCAACCAGCGCTACTGAACGGCCTTCCAACAGCAGATCCCGCAGTTTGACTCCCTTATGCAGCTGATTGTGTTTGTGGTAACTTTCGAGTTTGACCTTGAGGCCATATCGCGACAGCAATCCCCGGGTTGTCCGGGTGTCTTCAGCCGCGACCAGATCGACAGCACGCAGGATATCCAGTGCGCGCGGAGTCATGTCTCCCAGATTTCCGATCGGCACACCGACCAGATACAAGGTTCCGATTGTCATCGCTCTCTCCCGAAATCGGATGGAAAAGGTCCTGGCCCGGCGGTCGGGACCAGTCCGTCCATCAGCTGTGCTGGATCCATCCCGTTCATTGCATAGATCCCCTGTACTTCTTCTGCATAGGCACCGTCTTTTCTGCGTACAAGCAGAGGAGCCGCCAGCGAAAATCCGCCCGGCCGGCCGCCGGCCACAGCGGTCATCAGCAGTATAGAAGCGGGACGATCCGGAGCGGGCAATACCTCCCGGAGTGTTTTTGGTTCCATCCCGTGTTGCCGGCAGGCGATCAGCAGATCGACCAACTGCGCGGGACGACAGGACACCACCAGTGTACCACGCGCCCGCAACAGTCGCCGAGCAGCCGCTGCCAGATCTGCGGCTGACAAAGTACCGGATACGGTAGCGGCTGCGCGCGCGGGATCCGCAGGGGGCTTTCCCCGGCCCGGTTCATGATAGGGCGGGTTCGATACGCACAAATCAAAACCGGCTTCCCCGGGTACATACCGGTCACGGATATCCCCTGCCACAATGTGTATCCGGTTTTCCAACCCGTTTAGCACCACATTGCGTTGTGCCACGTCCGCAAGGGAACGCAACCGCTCAATTCCGGTCATGCTGATTTGCGGCAGGCGTGCGGCAAGCAACAGAGACAGAATACCGGATCCGCATCCCACATCGGCCACCCGCGCAGAAAAAGTGCGCCCCAGCAACCCGGCGGTATGGTGAGCGAGCAACACCGCGTCCTCGCCAAACCGGAGACCCCCGCTTTTCTGGATGATGCGCAATCCGTCCCGCTGCAGGTCGTCTACCGTTTCATCCTCATACAGGGGTACCGGTAAGGACGCCGGATATGAAAAAGGGAAAACCGCGTGGTTTTCCCTCTCTCCATTCACGGTTGAACCGCTCTCACTTCGGGGCGATCGAGCTGGTCGGACAGACCGGCACGCAGGCACCGCAGTCGATGCAGGTTTCGGGATCGATCACATAAATCGGATCGCCTTCAGAAATCGCACCGGTCGGGCATTCGCCCACGCAAGCGCCGCAAGCAATGCAGGTGTCGGCAATGAAATGCGCCATGTTTGTGTTACCTCCTGTTTCGGTTACGTCCGATTCTATCATCCGCAGATGTTTTCTTCAACAAAACGAGCGGAAGACCCGTATCATTTGTCACGTCCGAACACATGATTCAGGATATCACTCTTCTTCAGGCGGTTCTTCCGGTTCAGCAGTATCCGCCTCCTCATCGCCTTCTCCGGCATTTGCGCCCGGCACAGGAGTCAACGCAGGTCGGCCGCCGCGAGATCCTTTCTTCCCTTTACCCGGCCGGGTGCTTCCCAGCACCTCCACAGCGGAAGCATCGAGGGTGAGCAGGTCGGACTCATTACCGAGATCCAGTCGAACGGTCAGCGTTTCCTTCAGGAGATGTACCCCGATCACAACGCCCTGTCCCTGCTCCGTCATGACGATATCGCCTTGCCGGGGCAACCGGCGGTGTGCATCTTCATAAGCTTCCTGCTCGTACTTAAAGCAGCACATCAGCCGACCGCATGCACCCGATATCTTCGTCGGATTCATCGAAAAGCCCTGTTCTTTGGCCATCTTGATGGATACCGGAACAAAGTCGTTGAGAAACGAACAACAGCAAAGTTCGCGGCCGCAGACGCCCAGCCCGCCGATCATGCGGGCTTCGTCGCGTACCCCGATCTGCCGCAGTTCGATCCGCATGCGGAAAACCGCCGCAAGGTCTTTGACCAGTTCGCGGAAGTCCACCCGACCGTCGGCTGTAAAATAGAACGTGATCTTGCGTCCGTCGAACGCATACTCCGCGTCGACCAGATTCATGGGCAGATTCCGTTTCTGGATCTTTGCCAGGCAAATCGCAAACGCTTCGTGTTCTTTGCGTTCGTTTTCGGCTTTGATCTGCAAATCATTCTCATCCGCCATGCGGAGAATCCCTTTGAGGGGAGTTTTGATTTTATTGTCGGGAATTTCGATGGCTTCCTCGACGACCTGCCCGATTTCCATACCCTGGCTGGTTTCAACGATCACCATGTCTCCCTGTCGGAGAATATGGTCGCCCGGATCGAAATGATAGGCTTTACCGGTCCCGTGGAAGCGAATTCCCACGACTTTAGGCATGGGTTAGCTCCTTCCGCAGCTGAAGCAACAGACTGCATATGGTGGTCTCAAAATTGGTGTTGAGTGCCAGACACCGTCTGGCATGCTGGACGGCTGCGCCGGCACGGTCCAGTTGAGCGATATCGTAGCGGTTTCGGTGTACCAGGTCAAGAATCTCACCGCGCCGGTCAGCATTGATCAGCAAAGTCTCCCGGGCACCGGACACCGCCAGCGCAAGATCCCGGACATACGAACCGGCGATGTCCAGCAAAGTGTCCGCGTTCTCCTTTTCCCGGCTGTAGAACCCGAACTCCTCCGTCAAAAGCACAGACCGGTCTTTGTCACCGAGTGATGCCATGCGGTCGAGCATTTCTTCCCGCACCTGAATGAACCATGTATCGGTTGCCAGTTCCAATGCAACGCCGGGAACGCCCCGCGCATATCGCAGCAGAAAGGGAAGCGCAGGCAAATCCTCCGGGATCCCCGCCATTGTGAGAATCTGGTGCAGCTCCCCGGGGGTATTGCGCGACAACGGGAAATGCACCATTCGCGATACGATCGTTCCGGCCAGCCGCTCGGGGCCGGAAGCGGTCATGAGGACGCAAACGTGCGGCGGCGGCTCTTCGATGGTTTTCAGAAGTGCGTTCTGACCCTGCTCATTCAAATAGTCCGCATCGATCAGATAGACTTTGCGTCCGCCCATCTGAGGATACAACGTGACATCTGCAACAATGTCCGTGCGTACCTGCTCCACGCGAATGCCTTTGCCGTCTGACGACTCCAGACTGCGCCAATCGGGATGTACGCCTTCATCGAACAACCGGCAGGCATGGCATCGTCCGCACGCACCGTCCGGAGAGGGCGACCGGCAAAGCAGTGCCTTGCCGAACGCACGTGCGACCAGGGTTTTACCCGCACCCGCGGGTCCGGTAAAAAGAAAGGCATGACCCGGGTCCCCCGTCAGGGAGGACCCGAGCCGCCTTTTCAACTGTTCCTGTCCGACGATCCCGGCAAAAGACATCCGTTACATTTTCTCAAATCGTTCGACGTTCAACACAAACACCGTCGCACCGCCTACCGTAACTTCAACCGGATATGGGATGTAGGCCCCGCCGATCGCCGATGGGGTGACGCTTGTGTTAATGGCGGCTTTACGGCTGCTGGAATATTTCTTGACGATATTGAAGACCTCGTCCAGCTGTGCGTCTTCGACAACGATCATCAGAGTCGTGTTGCCGGAACGCAAAAACCCGCCTGTCGAATTGAGCTTCGTGACGCGGAATCCTGCCTTATTGAGTTCCGCCATGAGCCTGGGGCTGTCCTCGTCGTGCACGATGGCCATAATCATTTTCATGGTAGTACCTCCTCCAACTTTTGTGACAGGCGCTGCGCCGTCTCACCAATGGTTCCCTGCGCGTCGATCAGGATAAACCGTCCCGGTTCCCGACGTGCGATTTCCAGATATCCGTCTCTTACGCGGCGTTTGAATGCTATGCTGTTCTCATCCATCCGGTCCGGAGTCCCGCCGCGCGCCCGCATCCTTTCGGTGGCGGCTTCGGCGGGAAGGTCGAACAAATAGGTGCGAAGCGGCTTCAGTCCGCCTGTTGCTATCTCGTTGATCCTGTTTACCATCCCGATGTCCAATCCGCGGCCGTAGCCCTGGTATGCGACAGTGGAATCGATGTACCGGTCACACAGGACGACCGTACCGGCATCCAGTGCAGGTAGAATGACTTCGCGTGTAATCTGACTGCGCGCGGATGCGAACAGGAGCAGCTCAGCCACGTCATCCATTCCTTTTCCGGAACGATCCAGCAGGATTTCACGGATCCGTTCTCCGACCCACGTTCCGCCGGGTTCCC
>CAZBKR010000156.1:0-4585 GCA_964492455.1 uncultured Oscillospiraceae bacterium | reverse complement strand
CGTCAAAGCGGCCGTTGGATTGGGGGAGCAGAGAGCGTTTGCGGTTGAACGGTACAAGTCCTGCCATCATCAACACCTCCTTCTACTCAGGATGAACAACAGGTTGGCACTCTAACGTGTCGAGTGCCAATTCCATTGTACCTCAAAGTCAAAGAATGTCAAGATGTTGGATGAAGGGAGGGATAAGCTCAAGACACAAATGCCAAAACCGCCAACAGGAGAAGCTGCATCAACAAAAAGAAGGGGACCAGAATCAGAAATCGTTTATGACGGGTTTTATGGTGAAACACGCGCATACCCGCCCACACACCTGCCGCGCCGCCAATGGCGGCCCACAGGAGAAGAGTACGTTCCGGTATACGCCACCGGCCGGTGCGGGCTTTTCGCTTATCCATCCCCATCGCTGCAAATCCCACGATCGAAGCGATCACACACCAGGTTGCAATCCACACAACGCTTTTTGCTGCCCATCGAAGAAGATCAGCCACGCGCATGTACCGCCATATCGCAAACGATCCGGACCGCATTCTCGAATGCGGTGGTCCAGGCTTTCCCCTGACCGGCAATCTCAAACGCCGTCCCGTGCGTACAGGTCGCGATCGGGTAGGGAAGGCCCCCATCGACGGCGGCACCCCGCTCAAAGCCCCGCATCTTCAAAGCGATTTGCCCCTGGTCATGATACATCGTTACTATGGCATCGAACTGGCCTGCGTAGGCGCGAACAAACACCGTATCCGCGGGCCAGGGCCCGGATACAGTGATACCTGCTGTCTGCGCCCGCTCAATCGCTGGGGTGATGGACTCGATTTCCTCCCGGCCGCAATGACCGTTTTCTCCGGCGTGCGGGTTGAGGGCCGCGACACCGATCCGGGGTGCAAGACCGGTGCGGAGGGCCGTCCCGTTGGCAATCTCGATGGCTTCCAGGACCGCGTCCTCCGTGATGTGGTGACTGATCTCTGCGATGGGGATATGACTGGTCACCCGGGTGGACCAAATCCCGTCCAGTACGTTGATCTCACAATATCCGCGGGTGACCCCGCACGCGCGAGCGAGATATTCCAGTTCGCTGGAGAGGTCGTTGCCCCCCATTTTCAGAGAGGTCTTGTTGAAAGGAGCAAATGCAAATCCTTCCAGCAGCCCGGAGCGACAGAGCGCAACCCCCAGATCCATCATGCGCAGGCAGGCACGTCCGGCGACCGCGCTCAAACGCGCGTAAGGCACATTGGACGGATCGGTGTCATGCGGGTCGAACAGAACAGCAACAGCACCTTTGTCGAGCAATTGGCGGACGTCCCTCTCGTCATCGGCCACAGGGATGTCCGGCAAATATCCATCTTTCACGGCAACCGCTGCCGCGCGCTGCAGGATGCGGAGATCGCCAAACACAACTGGACGACAGTGCTTGATCAGAAAACCGTCGGCAAGCAGCTGAACAATCAATTCAGGACCGATTCCGGCCGCATCACCGGACAGAATGCCAATGACAGGAAGCATAGTCGTCACGGATACCTCTTTCCTCGTACAGAACGCTGCGGATTTTTTGTATGCGATTATTGTACCGTTCATGGAGGTGATGAGGAAGTTAGCATATTGGATATTCATTCTGCAGTATGATGAATCTATCTACCGAAAAAGCAGATCCATTATGGGGAGGGTAAAGGGATGGTACGTTTTCTAGAGAAGCTGTTCCACCGTAAGTCGCTTACGGTTGGTGACCAGCTGCGAGTTGAGCGGGAAAACCATGAGCAGATCACGCAGGATGTGATACCAGCAGGCGAGGGGGAGTATGCGGACAACATGCGCCGTCGCTCTCACGGGCTTCAGAACGGCAACACCGCGGTACTCAACAACCAGAATACCGGCTCCGAAGCGACCGGTAGTGGGTACTGAAAGCGTATAAAAAAAGAAACCGCCCGGGTGAGCGGTTTCCTCTTTTCGCTTAATGGATTAAAAATCAGGCAGCTGTGTCCGCTTTCTTCTTTCCCCCGATGCTGAGAAGAAGATTGAGGACGATGCCGAACACTGCCGCGCCGGCAATGCAAGGGACTTGCATTCCAAAGAAGGGAATGGTGCCGCCGAACCCGTACTGTCCGCCGAGACCGATGACCATGATCGTGGCGATGACCGCGATGTTCTTGGCACTGAACATGTCGACTTTCTTCTCCATCATGATCGCGACGCCCTGCGCGGCGATCGCTCCGAAGAGGAAGATCTCCAGTCCGCCGATGACTGCGGTGGGAATGCCGTAGATCGCGTTGATCAGTGGAGTGAAGCAGGCGATGATCATTGCGATGATCGCCGCGACGATCAGCACCGGGATTGAGAACACCCGGGTGATGGCCATCGCGCTGATGTTTTCGCCGTAGTTCGTTCCCGCGGGGCCGCCGATGAAGCCGGCCACGATGTCGCCGATGCCGTCACCGATGAGGTTGAGACCGAGTTTGTCGGCGATGTTGTACTTTTTACCCTTGTTCGCTTTGCGGGCGAGATCATTCACATAGATGTCCAGCTGGAACACATGCGCAGTGGACTCTGGAATGGTCGCGATCGCGATCGGCATGATCGCGGCAACCGCGTGCCAGGCCTTGAAGTTGGGGAGTGTGAACCGCGGCAGAGCGAACACGCCGGTCGCCGCACCTTCGGGCATTTCTTTGAACAGGTTGATACCCGTGATCTGGGCGATGACAAAGGCGACGAGACATCCGAGGAGGGGACCCAGCAGCAGCGGGAGCTGTCCGAGGAATCCCTTGAGATAGACAGAGAAGAGAATGGTGGCAAACAAGGTCACCAGCGAGATAACCCAGGCCATGTGGCCTGCCAACACAATCTGGCTTTCGCCGACCGCCGGGTCGCCGAACGTGTTGATCGCGATGGAGGTCGCGTCTTTCATGGCGTTTGCCGCGAGGGTCAAACCGATGACCATGGCGATCGGACCGGTGACGGTAGCCGGCAGGATCTTCTCGATGGAGTCACGGCCAAAGCGGCTTACAACCAGGCCGGCTGCGATGGACACAAAGCCGGACATCACAATGCCGAATTGGGCGACTGAGATTTTTTCGTCGAGCGAATAGCCGGACAATTCTTCAGAGGCCATCAACACGATGATCGCCGACAGATAGGAGAAACTGGATCCGTAGTAAAGGGGGATTTTGCGGCCGGTGACAAGGATGAAACAGATGGTGGCCAGGCCGCTGGCAAAAATGGTGGTGGAGATGTGGAAACCGGTGAGCAGTGCCACTGCGACGGTGGCGGGGAACATGACGATGACTTGCTGGATGGCATAGAGGAGAAGTTTGAGGACCGGGGGTCGGTCATCGGGCAGGTAGCCTACGGTAGTTTGAGTCTTTGCCATAGCGCATCTCCTTGCTGTTTGATGAGGGCCTTGTGTCCGGATCACCAGCCGGGGTCGGCGGGCGATTGTGCTAGAAGAATTATAACGGATTCATGACGGTTTCCATGCATGGAAATGACAATTTCCGTGAATTTTCTTGCTTGGACGCGGAAAGCCAACGTCTTGAGGTGCGCTGGATGACCGTCAAACCATGGGCTTCCCCTGGTGGAACGGCCGGATTTCGACATAAAAGCAGGGTCCCCAAAGGAACCCTGCTTTCTGAGCTGGACATGTGAATGGTTATCCGTTCCCTGCCCCGGATCCGTTGGTCGCCTGCGGACCGGACTCCGTCGGTCTGTAGGTTGCGCCAGACGGCTCAGAAGCCCGGATGGTTTCCTGTGCCTGTTCGGTTTGCCGAATGGTCTCACCGGTCGGTTCGGTCAGGCGTATCGTTTCACGGACTTGTTCCGTCTGCCGGACAGTCTCTGCGGTCTGTTCGGTCTGCCGGATCGTTTCCTGTGCCTGTATTGTCTGCGGTGTGGTGGGTTCGGGTGTTGTTCCCTCTTTACGAGCGTTCTTCTCCGCAGCTTTGGCCGCCTTTTCCAGTGCTTTCTCCAAAGTCTTCGCCGCGAAGTCCGGTTTTCCTGTGTTGCCTTCCGGTTCGATCACGTCCTGGCCCTTATCATCTGAACCGTGCGCAGCCTGCCGCAGTCCGACCACTTGCTTCATGATGTCCGCAGGGTCCATATCCATAAGTTCTTCGACCGTTCTGTCGGGATCCAGTTCGATCAGCTTCTGGATGAGATTGAGTTTTCCCGGGGTGATCTGGAGTTCCCGCGCCTCCTGGACACGATCCAGTCCGATCGCTTCTCCGTATACGACCGCTTCCTGTCCCGACTCACCCAGGGCTTCGTGAATCGCCTGTTCTACCCTGGCCTCGAGTTTGGTGCGCAGCCTGTCCGACCCGGACGCGGTGGCGACCGAAATGATCGAAGCGCCATCTGCCTGGACGTAACCTGCCTGGACGGCAGCGGCGATGACGGCCTGGATTGCCTGTGTCGCAGGACGGCCTTCGAGTTGCAGCCCTTCCAGCAGAACTTCTCCCTCGGGATTGAATGCTTCAACTGAAAGAACGCGCCGGAAGGCGTTGACCTGGATCTCTATACTCGGCGTCGCATCCAGACTGATTGCCGCAGTAGGGAAACGGAGGAAGGCAACCGATCCGGCCACGACCAGCAGGCAGGAGAGCAGGAC
>CAZBKR010000155.1:3467-4600 GCA_964492455.1 uncultured Oscillospiraceae bacterium | reverse complement strand
CGCTCGACAATCCGCTCCTGGACGCCGGGACCAATGTGCTGGGCACGGTCAATGTGCTGGAGGGGATGCGAAAGCAAGGCGTGCCCCGGATCGTATATTCTTCGTCGGCCGCGATCTTCGGGGAGCTCCTGACCCCCACGATCGACGAGAACCATCCGCAAAACGCCGACTCCCCCTACGGGGTCACCAAGCTCGCCGCGGAAAAGATGATCCTGGCCTACTCCGGGATCTATGACATCACCGGGGTGTGCCTCCGGTACTTCAACATCTATGGTGTGAACCAGCGCTTCGACCTCTATGGCAACGTGATCCCGATTTTTGCGAAGCGGATCTTTTCCGGACAGCCGATCACGATCTACGGGGACGGCACACAGACCCGGGATTTCGTGAACGTCCGGGACGTCGCGCGCGCCAATCTCCTCGCCTCCCGGAGTGAGCGGGGAACCGACGTGTACAACCTCGGGAGCGGGAGCAGCATCACGATCAACGAGCTCGCGGAGATCATGCAGCGCATCGCGGGCCGCCGGGTCGGGGTGGTGTACGCCCCCGAGCGCCCCGCGGACGTGAAACACTGCAAAGCCGAGACCGCCAAAGTCGCCCGGGAGCTTGGATTTGTCGCCTCCGTCGGACTGGAAGAGGGGCTCGCGGAGTACCTGGAGTGGTTCGAACGGGACCAAACGGATCGTTTGTGAGAAACTGTTAACATTTTTGCATTGTTTGGACGATGGTATTTGATATAATACAGCCATTGTAAACAAACACACCGGGACGGAGACGGGAATGGACACATCCAAAGAAGAGTATGAAATCGATCTGTTCAAGCTGTTGGGCGCGCTCTGGCGCAAGGCTTGGCTGATCGCACTGGCCGCGCTGCTCTGCGGCGGGATCGCGTTCGCGTACGCGGCCTTTTCCGTCACCCCGCTCTACAAATCCAAAGCCCTCCTGTACGTCAACAACTCCTCGATCTCCCTCGGGAGCGCGGGATTGAGCATCAGCGCGGGCGACCTGACCGCCGCCAAAAGCCTGGTCAACACCTATATCGTGATCATGAACACCCGCACCACGCTGGAAGAGGTCATCTCCGCTTCCGGCGTTCCCTATACCTATGAGGATCTGGTGGAGATGGTTACCGC
>CAZBKR010000155.1:0-3457 GCA_964492455.1 uncultured Oscillospiraceae bacterium | reverse complement strand
GCCACTTACGGCTGCCGCACCGGCAGCGAAAATGGAGATGGTTACCGCCACCAGCGTCAACGGGACCGAGATCTTTGAGATCGAGGTGACCAGCGCGGATCCGCAGGAAGCGGAGCTTCTCGCCAACACCATCGCTCAGGTGCTCCCTGACAAGATTTCGGATGTGGTGGAGGGCAGCTCGGTCCGGATCGTCGACTATGCGGTCGTTCCCACGACCAAAGCCTCGCCCAGCATCACCCGGTACACCGCGATCGGCATCCTGATCGGGATCCTGTTGAGTGGCGCGTTCATCGTGATCGCGGACATGCGAGACGAGCAGATCCACGGGGAGGACTACCTGCAGCAGGCCTTTGCGGTGCCAGTGCTCGCCGTCATCCCGGAATTGCTCGGTTCCTCATCGTCCGGGACCTACGGGCGCGATTACCAGTCCGCGAGTCGACAGGAAAGGAAGAAATGATGGCAGTCAGGAAAGACATCCCCCCGCTGGACACCTCCGCGGTCAAGGATCCGCGCCAGATGTTCGGCTCCCGGTTGAGTTTTGCGGCCTCCGAAGCGTATAAACTGCTGCGCACCAACCTGCTGTTCAGCCTTCCCAAAACCGAGAACCGCTGCCGCGTGGTGGGGGTTACCAGCGCGCTTCGGAACGAAGGGAAGAGCACGACCGCCGTCAACCTGGCCTACAGTGTCGCCGAGGCAGGCAACCGCGTACTCCGGATCGAGGCGGACATGCGCCTGCCCAATCTCGCCAAGCGGCTCCGGTTGCGCTATACCCCCGGACTCTCGAGTCTGCTGGCGGGTCTGTGCGGGATCAAAGACGTGATCCTCCCGTCCGGGCTGATCGACAACCTGCATATCATCGTCTCCGGCGAGATCCCGCCCAACCCGTCCGAACTCCTCGGCTCCCAGCCGATGGTGGACGTGGTTCAGGCGCTCTCCAGCTCGTACGATTTCATCATCTTCGACCTCCCGCCGGTCACCGCGGTCGCGGACGCGCTGGTGCTCTCCAAACTGATCCACGGCATGATGGTGGTCGTCCGCAAGGATTACTGCGACCAGCAGTCCCTCGCGGAAGCCATGCGGCAGCTCGACTTTCTCGACGTCAAGGTGCTGGGGTTTGTGATGACTTACGCGGATGCCGCCGGGAAGGGCTACAAGAAATACAAGAAGAAGTACCGGTACGGGGCCAATTACGGCTACCGGTACGGATATCGCGCCCACGGCAAGCCCGTGGCACCGCCGACACCGGCGGCCGACAAGCCCGCCGAGCCGCATGATTGATCTGCACACCCATATCCTGCCCCGCATGGACGACGGATCCCGGGGGGTGGAGGAGAGCGTGCGGATGCTGGAGGAACTGGCAACCCAGGGCGTGACCCACATCGCGGCGACGCCTCATTTTTATGCCCGCCGGGAATCCCCTCTGCATTTTGTCGAGCGAAGGCAGCGGGCCTATGATGCGTTGCGACCGCTCCTCCGACCCGGGATGCCCGAGATCCGGCTCGGTGCGGAAGTACAGTATTATGAGGGGATCCACCGTTCGGACGAAATCGGGTTGTTGCAACTGGCGGGTACCGATCTTTTATTGCTGGAAATGCCCTTTGGACGCTGGAGCGAACACGTGCTCGACGAGGTGGCCGAGCTCGACCGCCGCCCCGGCACCCGGGTGCTGCTTGCGCACATCGAGCGGTACGCACGGTTTCTCGGTCCGAGGCAATGGCAGCGGCTCGCGGAGACCCGGGTACTGACACAGGCCAACGCGGACTGGTTTTGCCGCCCGTTCACCCGGCGGCGTGCGCTGCGGGGGCTCCGGGAGGGACGGGTTCACTGCATCGGTTCGGACTGCCACAACCTGTCCGCCCGGCCGCCCCGTCTCGCGCAGGCGCGAGAGGTGGTCGCGCGCACACTGGGCGCGGACTGGCTGGCGGCGTTCGACGCCCGCGGACAGGAATGGGCCGGCGCGATGATGGACCATCAGCCGGTCGGGGAGAGAACCGCTGCGCGTGAGACCGGATCGAATATTGACGAAATATACCATTGATTTCGTAAACAACGTGCACAAGAGAATGTTTCTGTGATATCATTGCCAAAAAGGAAACCATCCCCTTTTACTCAACCGGGAATATCCAAATAAAAAAACATTTCAAAATGGCTCTTTTTTATCGCGCACGCGTTATAATGGGAAAAACACCGCGTCCAGTACACAACAATCGGGTGATTGGACAAAGCAGCATCGGGGCAAGCATCTTTGCAGAGCGAAAGAAGGATCAGGACGGTTTGCGTCCAGGCGATTTGCAACAGTTCGGGAGGTTTCATCACATGAAAAAAGTACTTTCTGTCACGCTCGCGGTGCTGATGCTGGTCACGTTGACCGCGTCGGTCTTCGCCACAGGATTCACCCCTAGCGCAGAGCAAAAGGCCGCACCTGTCATCTCCGGTGTGCAGAACGAAGCCGGCGAAACCGTGGCTGCGCTTCTCCTCGACGCCAGCGGCAACGAGGTCGGGAGCGTACCGTTCAGCGATCTGATCATCACGCCGGTCAGTCAGAAAGGCACCGCGGGTGCCACCGTCCAGGCGACACTCGATGCCGCGTTTGACGAGCTGATTCACGCGACCTCGCTGTTTGCGCTCGTGACCGGACTCGGCACCGCCGCAGGCGCTGCGGGCGTCGCGGAAGAAGACGCGGTCATCAGCGACCTGTTCGACATCTCCCTCGCCGGGGCGTCCATCGGAACCATCCCCGCGGGCGGATCGATCCGCATCGTGCTCCGTACCGTGCTCGAACCCTTCGCGGCACTGCACCGGAGTGGAGCGGGCGAGTGGGAATCCATCGATTTTGAATACTCCAATGGTCTGGTGACCATCACCCTGACTCACCTGTCCGCGGTCGCGCTCGTAGTGGATGCCGCGGAAGAGGACATCGATCCGGTGTATCCCGCCACCCCGGACACCGGCGAGTCGGTTTCCCCCTTTGTGTATGTCGGCGCGGACAAGCTGCTGGCCGTCGCTCTCAAGAAAAGCAAGCACCACGCATAATCGGGGCGGAATCGCGTGCGGGTAAAGAGAAAGTCACGTAAAATCCGGCTGGCGAAAACGCAGACGAAAAGAATCGCGCTCCTGCTCGGCATCCTGATGCTGGCGGCGGGCGCGCTTTCTTTGCTGCACGCCTGGGAACAGAACCATTTTGCGCTCGACCCCTCCACCTCGACCCGCCTGCACACGCTGCCCGCCCGCGAACGGGTCGAATACAAAGGCGAGTGGTATGTGGCAAAAAAGGGAGTCGAGAGCGTGCTGCTGATCGGGATCGACAAATACGACGCCGCCCCCCGGCCGGACCGTTATGTCAATGACCGGCAGGCGGACTTTCTGCTCCTGCTCGTGATCGACCACGAGACCCGGAGCTACCACGCGCTCCACCTGGACCGGGATACGATGACCGAGATCCAGGCGCTGGGACTGG
>CAZBKR010000154.1:0-4605 GCA_964492455.1 uncultured Oscillospiraceae bacterium | reverse complement strand
GCCGGAGAAGGCGGGCTGTCGATGCGGCACATGGATCTGTACCGGCTCGAGGGTAAAGAGGATTTTGTCGAAGCGGGTCTGGACGAACCTTCCGGACTTGACATAGAAGTGATCGAATGGGCAAAAATCGCTGGAGACGCGTTGCCGTCCGGGCGGATTCAGGTGACAATTCTGATGGAAGAGGAGACCTCCCGCCGGATCCGGGTACGGTTCGGTCCGCCAGACGGCGCACTGCGCGCGGCGGCATTGGCATCAGAACTCCAGGATGTGAATAGAAGATGATCATCCTGGCTTGTGATACTTCCGGGAAAACCGGTTCCTGTGCTTTGCTGGACGACAATCGCCCGCTTGCGGTTCTGTCCGAAAAAGGGGGGGCTCATTCCGCTGCCTTCCTCCCGATGGTTATGCGTCTGCTGGCGGATGCCGGGGCCGGGTTTGCGGACATCGGATTGTATGCCTGCGCGACCGGACCGGGATCATTCACAGGCATCCGCATCGGAGTTGCCACGGTCCAGGGCATGGCGTTTGCCTCCGGACGACCCGCAGTCGGGATCACCTCTCTCGAGGCTCTCGCCTGGCCGCTGTCCGGTCGTACCGGTGAACTGGTCTGTCCGGTGATCGACGCCAGGAATGATCGGGTCTATGCGCAGATCTTTCTGGACGGGGTCTCCGTGTCTGCCCCTGCCGCGCTTGCAGTGGACGCGTTTCTGGAGATGCTGGACGCACTGCCCGGCACGCGGCGCGCCGTGTTTTGCGGGGACGCGGCCGAAGCGGTCACCGCGCGGGCCGTATTGCGGCTGGGCTCTCCCCGCATCGGACCTCCGGCACATCGGGAACGGTCGGCGGTGTGGATCGGACAGGCCGCGCTCCCGCGTTACCTCTCCTCACCGGCTCGATGCAAACCGCAGGCGCTCCTGCCTTTCTATCTCGGCCGTTCCCAGGCGGAACGAACCCGTGGGATCGATGCGGCGGCCTGGCAGCCACCCTCTTTCGAACCATGACAACAATCCGTCCGGCCGGCCCGGAAGACGCAGGCACCGTCCATTCGATTTTATCGGAAACAATGCGCCTTCCCTGGAGTCGCGACGCGGTCGAATCGGAACTCGTCCGCAATCCGGCCGCGCGTATCCTTCTTGCGGAAGAGGGGGGAGAGGAAATCGGGTGCATTCACTGGTGGACGGTATTCGATGAAATACAGATCATGAATCTGGCGGTTCGTCCGGCTTTCCGGCGCCGGGGCATTGCGCGGCTTCTGCTTGACGCCGCGGTTCGCGCGGCACGCACAGAGGGTGCGGCAGCGGTTGTGCTCGAGGTGCGTGAAGGAAATACGCCCGCGGTTGCACTTTATACCGCGGCAGGATTCCGCATGATTGCCATCCGTCGGGGATATTATGAAGACACCGGTGAAAACGCGCTCTTTATGCGGTTGGATGTGAGTGAAAAATTCGATTTTTCATGCAATCTGCCCTGATCCCGTTCGTGGATTTGGTTATGTTGACAACCTTCTCGGGAACATCCTATACTTACAATGCACGATGGCCCATATGACTGGGCTTCCCCTGGCGGATCCGCCCGGCCCCGCCCCCCGAGGTATTCCGGAGGAGAAACAATGGTTTCCAAAAAAGTGTCTTTCAATTGCGAAGAGGCCCTGCAGATGAAGGCGGTCGCCGTTTTGATCCAGAAGGCTTCTAAATACCGTTCCGGCATCTGGCTCTACCGCGGAGATCGCAGAGCGAATGCCAAGAGTCTGCTGGGGGTCATGTCCCTGGGCATCGAAAACAACATGGAACTGGACCTGACGGCCGAAGGGCCGGACGAAAACGAAGCGGTCGAGGCGATTGCGGCCTATCTGGGAAATCCCGTTTTCTGAATAAGGTTCGAGGTCTGCCGTCCCGGGAGAACACATGCCTTCGCAAGAAACCCCGCTGAACGCGAGACTTGATATCGTACCCGCCTCCCCCGGCGTATACCTGATGAAGGATGCCGGGGGTCGTGTTATCTATGTCGGGAAAGCGGTCAATCTGCAGTCCCGGCTGCGGAGTTATTTCGGCCCGACTCCGCGCGGCAACAACAAAGTGATGGCGATGATCTCGCATGTGCGGGATTTCGACTATGTTGTCTGCTCTTCCGAAATGGAAGCACTGATCCTGGAAAACAACCTGATCAAACGGTATGAGCCGCATTACAACATCCTGCTGCGGGACGACCGGGAATACCCCTATATCCGGGTGACTTTGAATGAAGAGTATCCCCGGATCCTCAAAGCGTTCCACGTCGGTCCCGACCGCGAAAAAGGGGCCAGATATTACGGTCCCTATCTCAGTGGCGATCTGTATTACGCGATGCGGGCTCTGCGGGACATTTTCCCGACCAAGACCTGTAAACGCGTGCTGCCGCGCGACATCGGAAAAGAGCGTCCCTGTCTCAACTACTACATCGGCCGGTGCGTCGGCCCCTGCCGGGGAGATGTTCCAGTGTCCGCCTACCGCGCGGTGGTCGACAACATCTGCCGGTTTTTGGAAGGTAAATACACCGGGCTGCTGCGCGAAATGGAAGAAGAGATGCTCGGGGCTGCCGAGCGCATGGAGTTTGAGACCGCCACCGTGATCCGGGACCGGGTCCGTGCGCTGCAGGCGTTGATGAACCGCCAGTCCGCGGTGTCCGGCTCGGAGCAGGACCGCGACGTACTCGGGATAGCCCGCAACGTAGGCGAAGCCTGCATCCGGAAACTGGAGATCCGTTCGGGCCGGATTGTCGGCTCTTCAGCATTTTTTCTGGAAGATCGGGGAGAGGACGATGCGGAGATGATCGCGGCTTTTGTGTTGCAGCATTACCCCGATGCCCCTCTGATTCCACCTGAAATTCTGCTTCCGGTGCTTCCCCGGGAGCACGAAGTTGTCGAAGCTTACCTCAGTGAACTCCGCAAGGCCCGTTGCCGGCTTAGGGTTCCGGTGCGCGGCGAGACCCGCCGGTTGCTCGACATGGCCGCGGAAAACGCAACCCAGGCGCTCCGCCGCAGGACGCTGTTGGTAGGTGGCGGGCAGTCCGCGATCGAAGCCGCGCTGGATCGACTCGGTGCCCATGTGGGAGCCGACCGCCGCCTGACACGGATCGAAGCGTATGATGTGTCCAACACCGGTACCGCGGACAAGGCCGCCAGCATGGTGGTGTTCCTTGACGGACGCCCTGCGCGCAGGCTCTACCGCCTGTTTAAAATCGCGACGGTTGAAGGGCAGGACGACTATGCGTCGATGCGCGAAATTCTCCAGCGCCGGCTTGCCCGGGCAGGAGATGAGGCGTTCGGCCAGACACCCGATCTGATTCTGGTCGACGGCGGCAGCGGTCATCTGGGCATCGCGCTTGAGGCTATCCGCGCGTCCGGACTGCCGGTGCTGGCGGCCGGAATGGTCAAAGACCGCAGACACCGTACCCGCGGACTTGTGCTTCCCGACGGGCGGGTCATAGAATTGATGCCCCGGCGCGGAGACGGAGAGGATGGATCCACCGAAGACGACGGCATGGAGCGTGAGACAACGATCGGATTGCTCCGGCTCGTGACCGCAATACAGGACGAAGCGCACCGGTTCGCCGGCAACTACAATAAAAAGTTGATGACCAAACGCAACACACGCTTTTCGCTCGAGGGGATCGAGGGGATCGGACCGGCACGCCGCAAATCTCTTGTGAAAACATTTGGAAGTCTCAAAGCGATCGCAGCTGCCACGCTGGATGAGCTCGCTGCCGCGGAAGGGATGACCCGGGCAGCCGCGGAAGCGGTATACCGTCACTTTCGGGACGGAGGTCAAAGCTGATGTCCCTGTATGCGATCGCGGATGTCCATCTGTCTCTCGGAACCGACAAGCCGATGGACGTGTTCGGCCCGGCCTGGCACGACCATGTTGCCCGTCTGGAGGCCGGGTGGCGGGCGGAGGTTTCCGAAGAAGATACCGTGTTGCTGGCGGGTGACATCTCCTGGGCGATGGGCTTTTCCGAGCTGCTGCCCGATTTGCGGTTCCTGCATGCACTCCCCGGAGAGAAAATACTGTCGCGCGGGAACCACGATTACTGGTGGAGCACATTTGCGCGTATGGAAGCCATGACCGCGGCGGAAGGGTTGCACAGCATACGGTTTCTAAAGAACAACGCCTATCTCCGCGGGGAAGATCTGATCGCGGGCAGCCGAGGCTGGTTACTGCCCTGGGATCCGGAATTTACAAAACAGGACGCCAAGGTGACGGCACGGGAGCAGGGGAGATTGAAACTCTCTCTGGACTGCGCCCTGGCACTGGCCGCTGCTGAAAAAGAAGAGGAGAACTGTGTATTCCGACGGATCGCAATGCTGCATTACCCCCCGACAGACAACCGGTTTCGCCCTTCTCCGTATACCCAGATCCTCGAGTCCTACGAGGTAGACGTATGTGTTTACGGGCATCTGCACGGGATGGGATCCCGGGTCGGCCCCCATGGAAACGGCGCAAGTGGTATCCTGTTTGTAAACACCTCCGCGGACTACCTTGACTTCCGGCCCCGCCGGATCTAGGCCGTCTTTTCATGCAAGAGGTTTTGATTGAAGTTGCACATAACCTGATATATAATGAGTTGCTC
>CAZBKR010000153.1:0-4605 GCA_964492455.1 uncultured Oscillospiraceae bacterium | reverse complement strand
TTCCCATGCCGCCGGTCACCCGCGACATGCGCTCTGCGGAGATCTCCTCGATCTTACGCATCGCCTCGTTGATCGCCGCGACCACCAGATCCTGGAGCATCTCGACATCTTCGGGATCGACCACACCCGGGTCGATAGACAGCGATACCACTTCGTGCGATCCGTTGACGACCGCTTTGACAGCGCCACCGCCCGCCGTGGCATCCGCGGTCAGCGCCGCGACTTCTTCCTGGGCTTTTTCCATGTCCTTCTGCATTTTCTGCGCCTGGGCGAGCAGCTGGTTCATGTTGCCGCCGCCACCCATGCCGGGGAATCCCCCGAAGCCTTTTCCTTTGGCCATATGGGCCACCTCCGTAATTTTGTGTATAGCCGGTGTGCCGCTTATGGGAGCGGCAGTATCGCTATTCGTTATAGGTGAAGGGAATCCCCAGATCGTCTGCCGAGCGGCGTACTTTGCGAACCCACTCCGCGTCTTTCCATGTGGTCTGTACGGCGGGGGGCCCGCTTGCCGAGACATCGGTCCGGATAACCAGTTCCACAGGCCCGCCGGCAGAAGCCGCCAAGGCTTCTTTGATTATAGTATCGTTGCCTTTTCTTGTCACTTCCGCCTGATTCGCGCTTTCCTCAGGCGTAAAGAACACGGTCACGACGCCGCCTTCAAAACTGACCCGGGCGGGGCGCAGGTACAGGTACAGCACCATCTGACCGGAATTGCAGAGAGTGGTCAGCATGTCTTCCCAGGCCTGGTGGAGTATGTCGGCCGAGTATGCCGCCTCGCCGGCCGGGTGTGCCGCCGTGTCGGCCGAAGGGACCGCCGTGTCGGCCGGATGTGCAGGCAGATCGGGTGCGATATCCGGAACAGTGATAGGGGCGGAGCGTTCCGGCTCCGGCAGGGAAACAGGAGATGAGACTTCCGGGAGATCCTCGAGATCGGTATCGTCCCCCTCCTGCTGCGAATCCGGATATTCCTGAGAGGGATCGAACGAGTCTTCGTCCCAGACCCCCGGGAGATCTTCTGTTTCGGGCGGTGCGGGTGTCGCATTGTCCTGTGGTATCGGAGCCGGCGGTTCCGGGTTCACTGCCTCTGGCTTCGCAGACGCATCAACTTGCGAAATCGAAGCCGGCGGAGCCGGGTTCACGGCAGTTGCTGCAACAGGGGTTGCAGGGATCGCGCGGGGGGGAGTGGAGGTCTCGCGCGGTTCCGGAGGGGGTGTGCCATCGCTTTCCGTCCGTGCGGTCTGCATGATGCGGATCAGGGTGATTTCAAACAAGGTGCGCGGATCAGGTGCCCAGCGGAGGTTGGAGAGCAGCTCCGACAGGTCGCGGACGATCGCCAGCAGGGTCTCCAGACGATAGCGGCCGGCGAGGGCGCGCATCCCGCGGATCGCCTCCGAGGAGGCGCGCACGAGCGCGTCAGGCCGGGTGGAAACCTGGCACATCATGACATCCCGGTAATAGGCGGCCAGATCGGAGGTGAACCGGACGACATCGCGGCCGTCCAGAATCATCGCGTCGGTGAGTTCCATGGCGCGCGCGGCATCGCGGTCAGCCATCGCACAGCCCATGTCGTACATGAACGTGTCGTTGACGACGCCCGCCAGGGAGAGTACGTCGTCCCGTGTGATCTCTTCCGTAAACGTCGCGCGGCACTGGTCAAGCAGGCTGATGGCGTCGCGCAGTGCGCCGTCAGCAAGGGTCGCGACTGCCTCGAGTGCGTCGTCAGTCACCAGGATTCCGTTCGCGTCCGAGATCTCGCGCAGACGCCCGACGATGCCCGCCACCGGAATACGGTGGAAATCATAGCGCTGGCAGCGGGAAACGATGGTCGGCGGGATCCGGTGCGGATCGGTCGTGGCGAGGATGAACACCGCATGGGCAGGTGGCTCTTCCAGCGTTTTGAGCAGCGCGTTGAACGCGCCGGGCGACAGCATGTGGACTTCGTCCACGATATAAACCTTGTATCGGGCGAGCGTGGGTAAAAATTGGACCTCGTCGCAGATCCGTCGGATGTTGTCGACGCTGTTGTTGGAGGCGGCGTCCACTTCGACGACATCCAGCAGGGAACCGTCGAGGATACCCTTGCAGATATCGCACTCGTTGCAGGGGTTTCCTTCATGGGGATGCAGGCAGTTGATCGCCCGGGAAAACACCTGGGCCAGTGTGGTCTTGCCGGTGCCCCTCGTGCCGGAAAACAGATAGGCGTGCGAGATGTTGCCGGAAACCACCGACTGGCGGAGCGCGGCGACCGTGTGTCGCTGCTCGACCACCTGGTCGAAGGTGCGCGGCCTCCATTCACGGTACAGTGCGATTCGGGACATGGGTTCACCTCCGTGTGGCAGGGTCCGGCGATCACCAGAAAAACACCATGCCCGGTCCGCAGCCGTTCGCAGGCTTTTCCGCGGCGCCTGCGGGTTGCCGCTTACCGCTGCTTCCTTCCGGACCTGACGGGGTTCACGGGCCGCATCGCGCGGGACCAACGTTCGGCTGCGGGCCGGGCACGGTGTGTCGTTTTTGTCCAGACGCCATTATATCACACGGGTGCAGGCGGGTCACCGCCGGGAAACGGGTGAGAAAACTACATAACCGGCAGCCTTTTTGACGATCGTGAAGATGCTGTTAACTCTGTTTTTAAGAGGTGTTGTCAAACGGTTTGAAAACCGTTCAAAAATCTTGTGCGATGCGTCGGTTTGACGCGCCCGTTATGCATTGGTATAATCTGTTCAATCCGTTCGTAATATACGGGTAATATTTTAGACTTTTTGAACAGGCTCGCTCGATTCCAAGATCAGCCTGTTCTTTTCGGGTTTCTGGATCCAGGCACTTCGCCGGACGGTCCGGCCCGCATTGGAGGGAAAATGGTAGAAAAACGGGCTCCGCGGCGGAGGCAGCAGGTTCTGTTGGCAGGAATCGCAGCCGCGTTGATTGTCACACTTCCCGTTTTGGATTTAGGTCTTCCTTTTTCAGCAACTGAAACCAGCCAACCCATCCCGACCGAGGTCAAACAGACCGGAGAGGCGGGTTCTGCGTCTATTGCCGGCGAAACTCCTGAGACGACCGGTGCGGACGACAGTGTTTTCGATTTTGAAGTCAGTCTGGACGCCGGCGTTCCCGGCACCTTGAATCGTGGCGAGGTGTTATCCCGTGCCGTAACCGAGCACGTGGGGAATATGGCCCGGTCGGTCGCGGACGCAGTGCCGATCTTTACCTTTGAGGTTCGTACTGCTTATGTGGCTTCCGCAACCGCGGCCGCCTATGTAAACCCCTCCGTGGAAGCCCCTCATGTCATTGCGTTCCGCCGGGGTGAAACCCTGTCGGTGACCGGTGTGGCGGAGGGTTGGTTCCGGATTCAGTACCAGGGTAATGTCATGTACGTTCTCGAGGCCGATGTCACCGACGAATTGGTGTTTGTTCCAGTCGATCAGACGCTGTATGTGCTCGCGACAGACGAAGCGGATCTCAAGCTTTACGCTGCTCCTTCCCGGGACGCTGAAGTGCTGAAAGAGATCTGGTTTGCGGACCGCGTAACTGCTGTGGAGTCCTCTCCGGAATGGTTCAAAGTCGTGACCGACGCCAAAGTGGAGGGATATCTCCCCGCGTCGATCCTGACCGAAGATATCGTCTTTGCCCAGGGCAGTTATAAAATGTATTGCCTGCAGGATCTGGCGGTCTACATCCAGCCCGATCCTGCCACCGAAGTGGTTCACTATTACGACGAGGACGACGCGGTGCAGGTTACCGGCTACAGTTTTGACTGGATCCGTATCATAACGTCTGAAGACGAGACCGGTTATATCCAGATGGAGAAACTGACCGAATCCGCACCCTACACCCCGCCGGCGTACACCCCTCCGGCCTATACCCCCAAGCCGCAGACTACTTTCACACCCGGCACGTATGCCAACGCGAGTGTCCAGACGGTGATCAACAAAGCGATGTCCTATGTCGGCAGCCCTTACGTTCTGGGCGGGACCGGATACGGCGGCATCGATTGCTCCGGACTCACGATGCGCGCTTACGAGGCCGCCGGCATTTACATTACCCGTTCGTCCTATGCGTATTGGGGCGTGGGATACGGGGTTTCCTTCTCGGATCTCCGCCCGGGTGACATTGTGTGCTACGATTCCGAGTGGAACGGTTCGATCGGTCATGTTGCGATCTATATCGGTAACGGCCAGGTCGTGCATGCCATGAACGAGTGGCGTGGCGTCGGCGTGAGCTCGGTGTACTTTGGCGGATATAACATCCTGACGGTACGCCGGATCATCGGCTGATCTTCAGAAATAAACGATGCAATGAAAAACCGCCGCGAGGCGGTTTTTTTGTAGCATTCTGCGGCCATGGAAACGAGGCATCGTTGTAACGTTTCAGTGGAATCTCCGTCATACTGATAGAGAAGAGGTGATGGCATGAGGGCAGCCTTCGAGAAAATATACGAGACGCACTATATGAAGGTCTATGCGTATGTTCTCTCACGTTGCCGGGATCCACATCTCGCGGAGGAGATCACCCAACAGACATTTTTCAAAGCTCTGACGACCAAACAGCCATTCCGGGCGGCTCTTTGGAAAATCGGATAACTGGGCTCGTGTGACGTACTACCGGGCC
>CAZBKR010000152.1:0-4613 GCA_964492455.1 uncultured Oscillospiraceae bacterium | reverse complement strand
ACGGGCGATGCAGAGCAGCGAAGGGCAGGAGCCACAGGAGGTGATCACCTACCCGTTGCTTCCCGGTCTCGACGGCGTACAGAAGATGAGTAAATCACTCGACAACTACATCGGCCTGGATGAACCCGCCGCCGTCCAGTTCGAAAAGGCAATGCGCGTACCGGACTCCTGCCTCGCGCAGTATTTCACCCTGACCACGGATGTCCATCCGGACGAGGCCAACCGCATCATCTGCCAGGACATTCGGGAGGCACATTTTCTCTATGCCCGGACGATCACTCAACTCTACTCGGGCATCCAGGAGACCGAAGTGGCCGAAAGGCGGTACCGCCAGGTCGCTTCCGGAGCGATCCCGGAGCATGTAGTCGAGCTGCAAATCGCGGCGGACGAAGTGCCGGCCCGCTCGATCGGACTGATCGATCTGCTCCGGCGCGCGGGAGTCGCCGTGTCCAACAGCGAGGCGCGGCGCAGCATCCAGGGGCGCGCGGTGCGGGTCGACGGAACGGTCGTCGAAGACGTGCTGTGCGTCATAGACCTCGCGTCTCCCATTGTTCTACAGGTGGGAAAAGGCAAGTTCTTCCGGGTGACGATCACTTGAAAGCGAAGTCACCAAGCGGAGATCCGCACCCCCTCATCGCTGCCATAAAGGAGGCTGCCGATGGCATCCATTCAGATCTCACAATTGACATTTGCCCATGACGGGAGTATCGAGAATCTTTTTGAAGACGTTTCCTTCCGGCTCGATACCGACTGGAAACTCGGGCTGACCGGTCGCAACGGCCGCGGCAAAACCACTTTGCTGCAGCTCTTGTGCGGAGTCTACCCTTATCAGGGACGGATTTCCTCTCCGGTCGCGTTCGATTATTTCCCGTTTCCGGTACTGGATCCCTCCCGGTCCGCACGGGAGGTCGTCTTGGCGCACGCCCCGGACGCACAAGCCTGGGAGGTATCGCGGGAGCTTTCCCTGCTGGAGGTCGACGAAGAGGCGATGGACCGCCCGTTTGAAACGCTCAGCCCGGGAGAACGAACCAAGTTGTTGCTGGCTGCATTGTTTTTGCGTCCCAACCGGTTCCTGCTGATAGACGAGCCGACCAACCACCTCGACGAGACTGCCCGGCGAAAAGTGGCGGCGTACCTCGATGGAAAACGCGGCTTTATCCTGGTTTCGCACGACCGGCGATTTCTCGACGGTTGTATCGACCACATCCTATCGATCGGAAAAACCCGAATCGACGTCCAGCAAGGGAATTTCACCACCTGGTGGGAAAACAAGGAGCGGCGCAACCAGTTTGAACGGGATCAGAATGAGCGCCTGCAACGCGAGATCGGGAAACTGAGTGCCGCCGCCCGCCGGACCGCGGCCTGGTCGGACCGGATCGAGCGATCCAAGTATCACGGGGACAACCCGACCGGCAAACTGGACCGCGGCTACCTCGGACACCAATCCGCGAGGATGATGAAACGATCCAAAGCCATCGTCCGGCGCAAAGAACAGGCAGCAGAGGAAAAAGCCGGGCTACTCCGCGACATCGAGCGGGTCGACGATCTCGCGATCCATCCGCTGGCGTATCCAAAACCGCTTCTGGTCGAAGCGGTTGGGCTGTCGATCCGGTACGGGGACCGTCCGGTATTCGAGGGGCTCAATCTCACCTTGCGCCGCGGAGAGAGAGTCGCGCTCTGCGGTCGCAACGGCTGCGGCAAGAGCAGTCTGCTCAAGCTGATCGCGGGCAGTCCGATCTCCCATGACGGGACACTCCGGATCGGGAGCGGGCTGGTGCTCTCCCGCATCCCGCAGGATACCACTCAGTTGCGGGGACAATTGGCAGTTTTTGTCCGGGACCAAGCGATCGATGAGACCCTGTTCCGCACCATCCTGAGCAAACTGGAAATCCGCGGGGAACACTGGGACAAGGATCTTGCCGACTTTTCCGACGGTATGAAAAAGAAGGTGCTGCTCGCGCGAAGCCTTTGCGAGCCGGCACACCTCTATCTCTGGGACGAGCCGCTGAATTATGTGGACGTGATCTCTCGGATGCAGATCGAGGACCTGCTCCGGTCCAGCCAGCCGACGATGCTGCTGGTGGAACACGACGCCGCATTCCTGGACGCGGTCGCGACCCGGCGGGTGTGGATCGGGTAATCGGCAACCGGTTACAGCTGGATCGTGTCTCCGACTCCGACCAGCGCAACCCGATCCCCCAGCGCGCGGAGCAACGCGCATTGCGTCTTCGCGCCGGTGCAGTGCAACGGGGCCAGCAGGCGAATCTCGTGGCGCAGAAACCAGTCCGCGGTCGCCCGGATCCGTTCCGGGTCGGCCTTCTCGAGATGGGTCCCTCCGACCACCGTCCGGATCGGGCGGCCGGGAAACACGGACCGCACCCGCTCCAGACCGTTGATCACGCCCGGATGGCTGCAGCCTGCGATGACCGCCAGCCCGTCCGGCAGGGAGAGCACCAGCATCTGCTCTTCTTCGACCCGGTCGGGTACCCGGATGCCCTCCGGGATCTCGACTTCAAATTCCCAGGGATCCGGTTCAAACGAGGTGACATGGGGGATCGCAGTCACAGCGTAAGCCTGCTTGCCGATTTGTGTGACTCCCTCGTTGGGTTTGTAGGTGCCGCCCCAGGCGCGTATGTCTTCCAGCCCCCAGTCCAGTCCGATCGCGTGTGTGGCGGATTCTTCGGGACTGCGGCGGGCGTATTTCGGGCGAAAGGCAGCCCTGTGCGCATAGAGTGTGGCGCCTGTTCGGTCAAAGGGAAACGCAGACATGCCGCCCCCATGGTCGTAGTGGCCGTGGCTGAGCAACACCGTAGCCGCCCGGGCGGTGTCGATTCCCATTATCTGGGCATTTGCAGCCCAGGCATCGGTCTGGCCGGCATCGAACAGGATCGGACCGTCCTCACATTCCACCCACAGTGACAGGCCGTGTTCTGCCGTCAGCCCCTGGCGGTGCACCGTATTTTCCATCAGAATCGTTATCGAAGCCATTTATTCCTCCTCCGCTCGGCCGGGCTTTCCGTCATTCCCTGACAGCATACACCCATCGGCAATCGGAACAGTAGCGGAGAAATCGGACGTTCCCCTGCTGCCTGATTGTTGTATATTTGTTGCATGGCTGATTTTGAGCGTCTTTCCCGGTCCACCAACACAGAATCCGTCCCGATCCGCCAGTCGATCGGACGGATTGTTCGCGTGGCCGGAAGCCACGGGGTACTGGCTGTGGTCGCGGTGACTGCGGTGGTCGAATATCTCCTCGTGATCCTCTCCGCCCGCGCCACCGGGCGCCTGATCGACGCGGTCGTATCGGGGGTCAGCGGACAGGCGACCGCTGCTGCCGCGCTTTCTGCGCTGGGGGCGGCCGCGGCCGCGGTTGCCGTCGCGGAGATTGCCAAAGCGCTGATCATCCTGATCAAGGACGCCTCTTGCGGGCAGTATCTGGAGCCTGCGCTCGCAAAGATGAAACACAAAACAGTCGCAGCGCTCGGAGCGGCGAGGATCGCCTGGCTGGACCGGCAGCACAGCGGGGATCTCTCGGCCAGGATCAACAGCGACCTCACGACCCTGTCCAGCGCGCTCCGCCCCGTGATGATCTTCGGGGTGTGCGAGATGCTGACGCTCGCGGTACTGGTCGTGTATCTACTGGTCGAAAACATCGTGCTGGCAATCGTCATGCTGGGGGTCGTCCCGGTTCTCCTGGGCATCCAGTGGATCTGTGCCCGTCCGATCCAGCGCCATTCCCGCAACGCGCAAAAATCGGTCGGCGACATCGGACGTGCCGCGGGAGACGCATTTACCGCGTTCGAGACTGTAAAATCTTTTCGGCTCGAGTCCCGTATGGCCGCTCGAATGGACGACGCACAGGAGCGGCATGTCGAGGCGGTTCGACGCTATACCCGCGTCGAAGCCGCGATGCAGCCGTTGTCGCTGCTCACCCGCGCGCTTCCGTTTTTCGTGTTGCTGGTGGCCGGCGGGATCCTGGTTTACCAGGGCAGGCTGAGTTTCGGAGAGATGGCCGCGTTTGTCATTCTCGCGGAAACCGCTTTGCCCAAATTTGGATTCCTGACCGAAACGATTTCCGGATTGCGCCACATGGCGGCCTCCGGCAGCCGGATCATGGAACTCTGGGACGCCCCGCGAGAGAGAACCGGCGGGGATGCCTCCTCTCCACCATCCACCGGTCCGGGGGATCCGGTCCTGCGGTTTGATCGGGTTGGATTCGCTTACGATCCTGCAAATCCCGTGTTGAAGGAGCTCTCGTTCGAGCTCTGTCGCGGGGAGACCGTCGCGATCGCTGGCGAAAGCGGGTGTGGCAAATCCACCGTGCTCCGGCTTGCCTCCGCGATGTATGGAGCGGAGGCAGGTGTCGTGGAACTCTTTGGACGACCCGAGCCGCAGTGGGATCTCGCGGCATGTCGGGACCGGATGGCTTACGCGACCCAGGAGCCTTTTTTGCTGGACGGATCGATTCTCGAAAATGTCTGCTGTTCCCTCCCGCACGATCCGGACGCCCCGCAAACCCGCGAGCGGGTGTACCGCGTCCTGTCCGATGTCGGACTGGCGCCGTTTGTGGACGACCTGCCCAAGGGGATGGACACATCGGTCGGAGAACTCGG
>CAZBKR010000151.1:0-4621 GCA_964492455.1 uncultured Oscillospiraceae bacterium | reverse complement strand
TGCGATTTTCATGGTGTTTCCTCCGGTGTCTGGTCTTCCGTTTATTCTATCACTCTCCAGGCCCCTGATCCAAGTCAGAGAGGACAGGTTTCGTCGAGATCCCGGTGGAGAAACGTCCGGCTGCCGGACGCGAAGTCCCCGACCGTGTCTCCGTGTCCGACCAGTTTGTATTTATATGTCATCAGTCCTTCCAGCCCGACAGGTCCGCGCGCGTGCAATTTGGATGTGCTGACCCCTACTTCGGCGCCGAAACCGTACCGGAATCCGTCACTGAACCGTGTCGAACAGTTCCAGAACACATTGCCGGAATCGACCTGGGCCATAAATCGCGCGGCCGCTTCCCGGTCCTCCGTGAGGATGGCGTCGGTGTGTCCGGAGCCGTACCGGTTGATGTGATCGATGGCCTCTTCCAGGCCGTCCACGACACGCAGGGAGACTTTGTAATCGAGATACTCGGTGTGCCAGTCTTCCGCGGGCCGGCATCCGGTCAAAGCCCGGACCGTCTCGTCCCCGAAGATCTCCACGCCCGCGCCGGACAACGCGTTGGCGAGAGCGGGAATCCATGCGGGAGCGACTCCGCGGTGTACCAGGATGGTTTCGGTCGCGTTACAGACCGCCACATACTGGGTTTTTGCGTCCAGACACACACGTATCGCCATGTCGGGATCGGCCGACCGGTCCACATAGGTGTGACAAACGCCGTCCGCGTGACCGAGCACCGGAATGCGGGTGTGGTCCATGATGTATCTGACAAAGGCATTGGATCCGCGGGGGATCAGCAGGTCAACCTTGTCGTCCATCGCCAGCAGGCGTCCGACTTCCTCCCGGGATTCCAGCAAGCCGATCCATCCGTCCGGCACACGGGTGCCTCTGGTCGCCGCAAGTATCGTGTCAGTCAATATCCGGTTGGTACGGGCGGCTTCAGATCCGCCCTTGAGCAGCACAGCATTTCCGCTTTTGAGGCAGAGTGCCGAGATCTGAACCAGCGCGTCCGGCCGGGACTCGAAAATCACGCCGATGACCCCGATCGGGCAGGCGACCCGGTACAGATCCAGGCCTTCCGCCAGACGGCGGGCCATCCGGGTGGTTCCGACAGGATCCGGCAACCGGACGAGGTCCCTCAACCCCGCTGCCGCCGCCTGGATGCGCGGGCGATCAAACCGAAGGCGCTTCATCAAAGGATCGGGCAGGCCGCCCGCCCGGCCGGCTTCCAGATCCAGCGCGTTCTCCTGTTCGATCGCATCCGTCTCCCTCTCCAGGGAGGTTGCAATCCGCTCCAGCACGTCGTTTTTATCGAGGCCGGACAAACTCTGCATCGCGAGGGCGGCGGCACGCGCCGCATCGGCTTTTTGTTGTAAATCATCGTGCATGATGTCATGACCTCCCTGTGGAAACTGTGGATAACTCTGTGTATAACCGTCAGGACAGGCCTTCCGGGGTTTTGATCCGGATAAGATCCCCATTTTTCGCAGTTGCAAAGCCGATCCGGATCTTTTTGAGAAACAGTTGACAGAAATGCGACGTTGCTTAAATCCCCTTGATTCCGCAGGATTGCGCCCCATGCGGTCTGCGGCCGTGTTGGTTCAGTGTCCGTCATTCATGGACATGAGTCAAACCGGCTTTGAAGCGTTCGTACACCTCCGGCGTCCCGATGTCAATACATACACCGTCAAAAAGATAGGCACGAACCGGCTTTCGCTGATGCAGCCACGAAGGAAAATAACCGGGGGCGTCCGGATTGTTCCCCTCGTCGAGATATTGACGGATCAGGGGCAGCGTGTCCTGCCGGTAGAAATAGACCGCGTAGGCGATGATGTCTCCTACCGGATGTTCGGGCTTTTCAACCATCCCGATCACGCGGTTGTCCTCGTCGAGCTGGACAACCGCGAAGCGTCGTGCATCCTCCCCCGCAGGGAGGTGACCGACCAGAACGGTGTCCTCATATCGCTCTCGAAAAAAGGCCACCGCATCCGCCAGCCGGAAAGTAAACAGATTGTCTCCCGCAATCACCAGCAGATCTTCGTCGATGTTCTCCCTCTCAATCCCGAAAGCGATGTCCCCCACCGCTCCCAGCCTGTGACCATTTTCCACGGTGCCGTCGTCCAGGACCGTAACCGGTGCCCCCTGCGTGCGGGTTGCCGCCCAATCCCGGAAGGTATCCGCATACTTGGCGTTGCTGACCACCACGATTTTACTGATTCCATCCACTGCATCGATCTGGTCTGCGATGAAATCCAGCATCGGGCGTCCCCCGATCGGGAGCAACGCCTTGGGCACATCGCGCGTCAGCGGGTAGAGCCGGGTGGCATATCCCGCCACCAGCAGCATCACTATCATCTGGATCCTCCCTGCCGGTCATCATGACGGTGGTAATGGTACATCGTGCATTTTATCATACCGTTGTAAAGTTTTCGGCGCTTATCGGCCCGGCATCCCACGGTGCGTTCAAAAGTCTCGTCGGGGGACAACACGGTCAAGCGGAGATCATCCCGCAGCTGTCCGCCTGGAAAACAGGCGGCTCCGATGCCCAGCTGCACGGCACGCGCGGTTTCGGGATCCATCAGCCGCTCGCCGTAAGGGGGATTTGTAACCACCAGCCGCCGGTTCGTACCGGTCTCCCGGTCCAGGCGTGCACGATCGAGTCCGTGAGGGCCATCTCCCGCGACCGCGTCAGCGGTATAGAACCGTATGGTGTCTCCGACACCGGCCCGATTTGCGTTTTCCGCGGAAAGCGCGGCCATAGCGCGATCGATATCGCTGCCGAAAAGAGGTGGTGACAGCGTCCGATGACGGGATTCGATGTCCGCCGCTTCTTCACGTACGGATGCGAAGACCGCAGGGCCGATCACATGCCAGTTTTCCGCCCCGAATGAACGGGCGCGGCCGGGTGCCATTCGACGTGCGGCCATGGCTGCCTCGATCGGGATGGTCCCGGATCCGCAGAATGGATCCACCAGGGCCTCACCCCCCTGCGGATTCCAGAGGGAAAGACGGACGAGCGCCGCTGCCAGCGTCTCGCGGATCGGCGCGACATTGCGAAGCGGACGATATCCGCGCTTATGGAGTCCCGCCCCCGACGTGTCCGCCATGAACGACACAATGTCGTCCACGATTCCGAAGCGCACCGGTACCGTTCCGCGGGCGGGATCCTCTTCGATTCTGCCGCCCGGACCCGCCCCGCGAACACTCGCGAGTCGTCCGACGATGGCCTTTTTAATGATGGACTGACAGGCGGAAACGCCAAACAACGCAGAGTTCCGGGAGTATCCATCCACCAGAATCACCTGTCCCGGAGCGATCCAATCCTCCCAGGTGAGTGCGCGGGTTGCGTCAAACAGCGCATCGAAATCCGGCGCTGGCGCCTGCCCGAATTCCAGCAGTACCCGCTCCCCGTATCTTGTCCAGAGGTTGACCCGCGCACAGGCGGTTGCATACGCGTCGCCAGCATCGAGTACCACCCGCGCGTTCTGAACCGCGATCGAACCCGCTGGATATCCCAATCCCCGCAGTTCCTCTCCCACAAGGGATTCCACTCCCATCAAAGTCGTGACGATCACTTTCATCGCCGTACTTCCTTTCTGCCCGCCAGAATCCGACAGACCGGAATCGCGGCGGAACCGGTCAACAGACCGGTCACAAGCCCTGTCAACAACAGGGCGGGTAAATAGGACACCAGCAGCGCCGCGTTGCCAAGAAGCAGGCCGGCTGCCGCCACCTGCCCGATATTATGTGCCACCGCACCGGCCATACCAACGCCGATCAATGAGAACACCCGGTCGTGCCCACGCAGAACAATCCACATCACCAGCAGGGAAACCAGGCCGCCCGTCGCGGACAGCAGCAAGGGAACAGGTCCGTTGATCAGACCGAGGATCGAAATGCGAAGAGCCAGAATGACAGCTGCGTCACGGAATCCGAGAGAGACCAGCGCAAACAATGTCACGATATTGGCCAACCCCAGTTTTACACCGGGGATCGGCACGACCAGTTCCAGCGGAATCATTCGCTCAAACAGCGACAGCACCAGCGCGAGGGATACCAGCATCGCTCCCCGGGTGAGACGTCTCGATACCCCGCTCATTTCGACACCACGTCGACACCGCCGGAAGGATCTCCCTCCGGTGCATCGACCATCCGCACCAGCAGGCGGCCGGGCACGCAGGCAGCCATCTGGCCGGGGCGGGAGAGCCAGCCGGTCACAACGCACACGCGGTCGGGACAATCGGCCTCCAGCACACGGATCCGCCCGGGTTCGACACGGATGATGTAATGGTATCCATTCGATTCGATCGGAATGTCTGTGGCCGCAATCTCCGGACCCAGGGGCAGACTGCGTTCATCGCCTTCCGCGGTGCGTACGATTGCCGTCAACGCGCCTGGCGTGTTTGTTCCAGCTGTCAAAACCGGCCAGATCCACAACCCGAGCGCGACGACAACCGTTACAAGTGCTACCACCACATCCCCCCATCTCCAGATCTTCCTTGTGTTTGCCATCTACCTTCTCCGCCCGGCTCACATCCTGCCGCCTTTTCGTTGACACCGCACTGCCCTTCCCCTACAATAACAACGCAATCTGGATCCGTAGCTCAGGGGATAGAGCAACCGCCTCCTAAGCGGTAGG
>CAZBKR010000150.1:0-4663 GCA_964492455.1 uncultured Oscillospiraceae bacterium | reverse complement strand
AGCCATACTGATTCCTGACGCGGTGGCTCTGATGACCTATCTGTGGGTCATCGAACGACTGTCAGCCCCGGACACCTGGTTTGTCCCGCTCGCATTGCCCATCGCCGGGACGGTCTGTCTGCTGGTCATCGTCAACGCGATCCTTATCGATCGCCGCGTTTTACGCCACCTGTATGCGCTGGTAGGCATCCTGCTGTCGGTTGCCATACTGGTGGTGGTGATCGAGTTTGCCACTGAGCTGGCCATCGGAGAGACGGTACGCATCACCTGGTCGCTGTTCGCGGCGATACCGGCCGTCGTCCTGTCCGCTGTTCTGCTGCTGCTGGGCCGCAATCCCGCTTTTCGTGAAGATATGGAGCGCAAGATGCATTTTTAGGAAACAATGGAGGAAGAGAGATGGAAGACCGGAGAGAGGCAATTCGACAGGAACTGTTGACCTTTTTGCAGACTCAGCCCGTACTTGACACACACGAGCATCTGCCGCCCTTCGGCAACCAGTTGGATCCCAGCCTGGATTTTCTCGGGGAGTATCTCTGGCACTACGCGTCCAGCGATCTCCAGAGTGCGGGGATGACCGATGCCCAGCTTGCCCGCGTACGGGATCCGGCTGTACCGCTTGACGAACGATGGGCCCTGTGTGAGCCGTTCTGGGAAGCGACACAGGATACCACCTACTTCCGGACGCTCCGCATTGCCACCCGGGAATTGTACGGCATCGAGGAGTGGAACCGGGAAACCCTCCCGGAACTGGACGCGCGGTTCCGTCTTGCGATGGCCGACCCGGCGCATCGCCAGAAGGTACTGCGGGAAAAATGCGGTATCCGTCTGTCCATACTGGATTTCTGGGAAGACGATATGAAGGTGGACCGGGAGTACTACCGGCCGGTCTGGCAGGCGAACCGTTTCATCCTGTCCAAGCCTTCCGTCCAGCTTTCTCCCACGTTGGACGGGCACCTTGATGCCTGTACCGACATGTATCAGCGCAATCTCCGCGACGGAATGATCGCCCTTAAGTGTGCGCTCGCGTATGACCGGACGATCCGTTTTGCCGTGGTTCCGCCGGCCGAGGCGCGCGCTGCCTATGCCGCAGCTGCGGCCACAGGGTTTGTGGCAGGGCTCCCGACGCCGGTCCAGGACTTTGTGTTCCACCACCTGCTCGGATTGGCAAACCGGGACGGGTTGTCCGTACAGATTCATACCGGCCTGCTCGAAGGGATGCGCCACCCGCTGCGGCAATCGGATCCGCTGTTGCTGGATCCGCTGTTCGGCCGGTATCCCGGCATCCCCTTTGACTTGTTCCACATCGGGTACCCCTGGTTCCGGGAGTCACTGGTGCTGGCCAAATCCCACCCCAACGTGCATCTCGACCTGTGCTGGAGCCACATCGTCGCACCGCAGGCGGCGCGCATCGCACTGCGGGAATTTCTCGAGGCGGTGCCGGTCTCCAAGATTTTTGCGTTCGGTGGAGACTATATCCTCGTGGACGGGGTACTGGGTCATCTCCACATTGCCCGCGAGAACGCCGCGGCAGTGCTCGCGGATTGTGTGGCCGATCGGGAAATCACGTTGTCCCGCGCGTACAGGATCCTGGCGATGATCTTCCACGACAATGCTGCGCGGGTGTTCAGCATCTAGCACGAAAGCCCTTGTGTCCGCAGATTCGCTGAGGGGTTGACAGCGAGTAATCACGGGTTTATAGTTGTATGACAAAGATAGTCAAAGTCAAAGCGGGCAACCGCTATGCCATAGGGAGGGAGCGACATGGCCAGACTGACCGACCTGATCGAAGAGACCATCAAACACATGATCGAGCAGAACGACGGATCCGTGGAGATCACGCGCAGCCGGCTGGCGGAGATGGTCAACTGTGTGCCGTCCCAGATCACCTACGTCTTGTCGACCCGGTTCACCAACGGACAGGGATACCTGGTCGAAAGCCGTCGGGGAGGCGGCGGATGGATCCGCATCCAGCGGATCGAACTGGGAGAAGACACCGCGTATCTGATGCATGCGCTCAACTCGATCGGAGACGAGCTTTCCCAGCATGAGGCCGAGGTCTACATCGTGAACTTCCTGGATTACGGGATCATCACTGTGAAAGACGCGCATCTGATGCGCGCGGCACTGTCTGACAACGCGTTATCCCGCGTGGACGTGTCGCTGCGGGCGGGGGTACGCATGGATCTGTTTAAAAATATGCTGACCAGCCTTTTCCTGCGCTGACAGCCTGCGGCCGGCACCGCCCTGACGATGCGGCACGACGGCCTGCGGGAACCCCGGGCGAGGAGGATCCGAGAGATGAAATGTGAGAAGTGCAATCAAAACGAAGCGACCGTCTACATCCAGCGCAACGTCAACGGAGCTGTAACGGAACACCACCTGTGCGCGTCCTGCGCGCGTCAGGAAATGCAGGAGGGTACAGACGCGTTTGAAGGGCTGGGGAACACCATGTTTTCGCAGTCGATTCCCGCAGGTGTGTTTCATGTGCTGGGCGGCATCCCCTCTTTCGGGTCTGGAGCGGTTCCGGCCGCGCCTGCCCGCGCCTGCCCCTCTTGCGGCACGACCTACGAAGCCTTCCGCAAGACCGGACTGCTGGGTTGCCCGGACTGTTATGAAACGTTCTCCGACCGCATGGAACAGATTTTCGCCCGGGTGCAGGCATCGGGACGCCATACAGGGCGTGTCTACAAGGGATCTGTTCCCGTGAGCATTTCGTCCGATGCGGTCGAAACGCCGGCCGGTGCGGTCGGTGCAGGCACCACGACACCATCCGCCCAGGTGCAGCCGGCAGCCGCCGTATCCGAAATCGATACGCTGCGGGGTGATCTGCGCGCTGCGATCGGGCGGGAAGACTACGAGGAAGCCGCCCGGCTGCGCGACCGCATCCGCGCACTTGAGACCGGACAGGCAAAGGAGGGAGACGCATGACCTGGTACATGGACAGGGGACCTGACAGCGACGTCATCCTTTCCAGCCGCGTGCGCCTTGCGCGCAATCTGGTCGGCCATCCTTTCCCCAACCGTCTGGAGAAAGAGCAGGCTGCGGACGTATCGAACCTCGTTTCCGCTTCCTTTTTCGGAGAAACGAGAGATCGCCGTGCGGAGTATCTGGACGTCGATCTGGGGTGTCTGCCCGATGAAGACCGGATGGCGCTGGTGGAGAAACGCCTGATATCGGAAGATCTCGCCCGTTTTGCCGAATGCCGCCGGGCGATCATCAGCCGGGACGAGTCGGTTTCGGTCATGGTGAACGAGGAGGACCACATCCGGATCCAGGCAATGTCTCCGGGGTTTGACCTCAACGCCGCCTACCGCAAGGCAGAAGCCGTAGCACTCCTTCTGGAGAGCCGTCTTCCGATCGCCTACAGCGGTAAATACGGCTTTCTCACCGCCTGCCCGACCAACGTCGGGACCGGCATGCGGGCCTCGGTGATGGCCCACCTTCCGGGGTTGGCGATGGCCGGACTGCTGCGCGGTGCGGTCGAGAGTCTCGGAAAGATGGGGTTTGCGGTCCGGGGCAATTACGGAGAGCACAGCCAGGCTGCAGGGCATCTGTTTCAGATCAGCAACCAGATCACACTCGGACTCGGTGAGGACGAGCTGATCGCGGACCTCGGGCGGGTGGCCGGGCAACTGATCGCACAGGAGCGCAAAGCGCGCAGGGCGGTGTACGATGCCGACCCGGTCGGGCTCGAGGACCGCGCCGGCCGCGCGCTCGCGCTGCTCCGCTCCGCCCGGCGGATGAGCTCTTCCGAAGCCATGGCGCTGATCTCGGACGTCCGTCTGGGGCTGTCGCTGCAGTTGGTCGAAGGCGTGACCGAGGAGGCCCTCAACCGCGCCATTGTCTCGATCGGTCCCGCCAGCATTCAGAAGAACGCGGGACACCCGATGAACGAAGCCGAACGCGATGTCGAGCGCGCCAAAGCGCTGCACGCATTACTCATATAAATACAAGGAGGACACACACATGATGATCCGATTTTCGCAACGTGCGGGCGCCGTCCTGGTTCGCGCCTGGCAGCTGGCCCTTCGCTTCGGGCTGTCCTATATCGGTACGGAGCATATTCTGACCGGGATTATGGCCGAAGAAGACGGTCCTGCCTACGAGTACCTGCAGGCGCAGGGTCTCAACCTCCCCGCTCTGATGCAGGCGCTGTCCCGGTATGCGGGAAAAAGCCCCTCTGACGAGGATGTCTCCGGCGAGCCCGACATCAACAAGATCGTGGCGATGCTCACCCCCCGGACCAAAAGGGTGGTCGAGATTGCCGGTCACGACGCAGGCCGCCGCAACAAAGGCATCATTGAACCCGAGCATCTCCTGATGGGGATTCTGTTCGAGAGCGAAAACTTCGCCGCCCGGATTCTGCAGGAGGCGGGCATCAACCGCCAGCAGGCCCTCCAGGCGCTGGCCGCTTCCTCGGCGTCCGGTTCGGAAGAAGAAGAGGAGCCGCAAGGCGGGGACAACGAAGCGGGCAGCTCGACTTCCCAGTGGAAAAACCATAACTTTGAGACCGGCAAACCCGACGGCGAGCCCGGCAAGGGCGGCAAGACCCCGACCCTGGACAAGTACGGCCGCGATCTGACCAGGCTGGCGCACGAAAACAAGTTTGACCCGATCATCGGACGGGAAGAAGAGATCAACCGCGTGATCCAGATCCTCTGCC
>CAZBKR010000149.1:0-4710 GCA_964492455.1 uncultured Oscillospiraceae bacterium | reverse complement strand
TCAGTGCGGAACTGGACTTTGGGAATACAGCCCAGCTTTAGGAGGAGGAACCGGAGAATGGGATTCCGGAAGAGATCGTTCTGGGAGATCATGTTGAAGTGGAGTGGCCAGCAGATCAGGGCGAGGAAAAACGGATCCAGGTAGGACGGGTGGTTCCCGAGCAGGATAGCAGGGCCTTGAAGTTTGCGCACCGCCGGGTCGGTGTGGGTTTGGAGCCCCAGCAAGAACCCGGCAATACGGGCGCAACTGACCCCGAACCAATACCAGAAGCGGGAGGGCACACGACCGATCTCTTTTTTTGCCGCTTTCCGGTCTGCGCTCGTTTCTGTTTCCGCCATGACCAACCTCCGTTTTGGTTTCCGCTGGAAAGAGCGAAAACCGTAGTGTTTTTGTTTTCATCGAAACGCTTAGATGACAAGATTATACAATCAGGGGGCTGTGAATTGTAATAGAATGAATGCGCTACCCGTTTTGGGGATGGTTAGCCGCAATCAGCGGATGATCGATATACGAGGTGAGATATGACGGAAAACAAAGCAACCATCGGATTTGTCGGACTGGGCATAATGGGGCTTCCCATGGCGACCCATTTGCTGCAGGCAGGATATCATCTGCGCGTTTTCAACCGGACTGCGTCCAAAGCAGCCCCGCTGGCGGAAGCTGGCGCGGTGGTCTGTTCCTCCCCCGCCGAGGCGGCCCTAGGGGCGGATTTTGTGATCACCATCGTGAGCGATACCCCGGATGTCGTCCAGGTGATGCGCGGACCGGAGGGCGTTTTTGCAGGCGCGGCACCAGGAACGGTGGTCATCGACATGAGCACGATCTCCCCCGATACGACCCGGGAACTCGCGGCCGAAGCCGAAGCCGCTGGGTTGGCATGGATGGATGCCCCGGTCTCGGGTGGCCAGGTCGGAGCGATTGCGGGCAAACTCACCGTGTTTTGCGGTTGCCGTTCCGAGACCTATGACCGCTGTCTCCCTGTGCTCTCCGCGATGGCCACCAGCATCACCCGGATGGGAGATTCCGGTTGCGGCCAGGCGGCCAAACTCGGGAACCAGATCGTCGGTTCCATCAACATCCTCGCGCTCAGCGAAGGACTGATGTACGCGGACAAAGCGGGTCTCGATCTGCCGGCATTTATTCAGGCCTTGATGGGAGGTTCTGCGCAATCCGCACTGCTGGGGCGTCATGGACCCAAGGTCGCGGCACGTGACTTTACACCCGGCTTTATGGTCAAGCTCCAGCAAAAGGATCTCCGGCTGGTGCTTGAGGCCGCGCACGCGCTCGGCGCGCCGACACTTGGAACCAGCCTCGCCTATCAGCTGTACAGCATGGTGGAGGCCGAAGAGGGCGGCGGAGAACTCGGTAACCAGGCGATGATCAAGGCTCTGGAAAAACTCGCGGGACACGAGATTGGTTCCGGACGCGGGTGATTTTGATCTTGTGGACTCTATACAATTTCATTCCTATCCTTCCGAGCCTGTCACTTTGTTCCTATCACTTCGTTCCCTAAAAAATACACATAGATGGAGGAAGACAACATGGGAAAGAAATTTGACAAGATCCTCGTCACCGGCGCAGCCGGCCGGCTCGGTAACTTTGTGGTACCGCTGCTGACCGAACTGGGCTACCGGGTCACAGGGACCGACCAGGTGCCTTACCATCCGGATTCCGCCAATGCCAAGGCACATGTCCCGTTTGTACGGGCGGATCTCACCAACCTCGGTGACTGCATGCGCGCTCTCACGATCGCAGAAGCAGACGCGGTCGTCAGCCTGGGTGCGATTCCCAGCAATTCTGAACTCCAGCCCCCGTACGCGAAAGAGTACGATCTTGCCGGGAGCGAGACCGGAGCGCGGTTCTCGCAGCGGATGGATGAAGATCTGACCATGCGGGTCAACACGATGGGAACCTATACCCTGATGGACGCCATCCGCCGGCTGGGCAAAGCGACGCGTGTCGTGCACGCCTCCAGTTTCTTCGTTCTCGGCCTGGGTTTCCGACTGAGCGGCGATCCCTACCTGCCGGTCTCTCTTCCGATGGATGAGAAAACCCCGCTCGAGCCCGAAGATACGTATTCTCTGTCCAAGGTGCTGGGGGAGGAGATTCTGCACGCGTTTTCCCGGGCGTATGGAATCGAGACCGTCGCGATGCGGCTCCTGGGCGTCTATTACCACGACCTCGAAATGTCCCGCCGGCAGCACCGTTTCGGTATTACGGTACCGGCTAACCCGGATCCGGCCAAGGGATACCCGAACAACACGACCTACCAGTATGCGGACGCCCGCGATATCGCGCGCTTCGTGGCACTTGCGCTGGAGGCCGATCTGGTGAGCAAATTCGAACCGTATTTTGTCGCGACCGATACAAAGTACAAAGAAACCACCGCGGAAGTCATCCGTAAACGCTGGCAGATGCTGGACAAACCGGGATTTGTCGACGCCATACCGGAATCCCAGGGACTGATCTCGATCGCCAAAGCGGAACGGGAGCTCGGTTATAAACCTGCTCACTCCTGGCGGACCGATCCCGACAAAGACAATGTGATAGTTGAATAATTTCGTCCGGTAGTTGCACTTTTTGGATTGAATGGTGCTATGATGGGGAAGGTTGGGGCAGGGTTCTCACCGGCCTGGATGCGTCACACTCCGTACGCCAATCCATGGCTGAGACACAGTCCCACCACCCCGTCCGATTCCACAGAGAGATCCAGAGACGACAAGGAGAAAGAAAGACATGGCAAAAAAAGATGGCATGAAAGTTCTCGTCACCGGCGCTGCCGGCCGCCTCGGCAATTTTGTCGTACCCGCGCTGATCGAAGCCGGCTACCGTGTCGTGGGCACCGACCAGGTCCCCTATGCGCCCGACTCTGAAAACGCCAAGCTCAACGTCCCGTTCGTCAAAGCTGACCTCACCAACCTCGGTGACTGCATGCGCGCGATCACGATGGCCCAAGCCGAAATGATCATCAGCCTGGGCGCGATTCCGTTCAACACCGAGCTCCAGCCCCCCTATGCCAAAGAGTATGACCTCGAGTTTTCCGAGACCGGAGCGCGTTTCTCGCAGCGCATGGATGAAGATCTGACCATGCGGGTCAACACCATGGGCACCTACACTCTGATGGACGCCGCCCGCCGGATCGGCGGCGTGCGCCGAGTCGTGCATGCCTCGAGCTTCTTTGTGCTCGGCCTGGGCTTCCGCATCAGCGGCACCCCTTACATCCCGTCCTATCTCCCGATGGACGAGAACACCCCGCTCGAACCCGAAGACACCTACTCCCTCTCCAAAGTGCTGGGCGAAGAAATCCTCCATTCCTTCTCGCGCGCCTATGGCATCGAGACGGTGGCGCTCCGCCTGCTGGGCGTGTACTACCACAACTTTGAGATGTCCCGCCGCGTCCATCGCTTCAACATCGATGTGCCGGAATGCACCGACGTTCAAAAGGGCTATTTCAACAACTCGACCTACCAGTATGCGGACGCCCGCGACATCGCGCGTTTTGTCCTGCTGTGTATGGAAACCGACATGAAGAACAAGTTCGAACCCTACTTTGTCGCGACCGACTGCCACTATCGTCATTCGACCCAGGAAGCGCTCAAGCGCCGCTGGCCTCTGATGATCGAAAAAGGACTCGGCCTCGATATCCCCGGCCGCGAAGGGCTGATCTCGATTGAAAAATCCCGTCGCGAACTCGGATACGAACCGATGTACTCCTGGACCAAAGAAAAATCCGAGTAGTCGGAGCCGCCTGAACCTGTACCAAAAGCCGCCGGGCGTTTCACACGACCGGCGGTTTTTTGTTGCGAAGAAACGCTTCCAATGTTCTACAAACGCCCGATAGAAAAGAAACGAGTTCCGCCAGCACAAAACATGAGATTGGCCGATATGAAAAATTTGATGTTAAGTGACGATATTGTGAAATAATTAGTTGACATTCTTACAACGGGTGCGTAAGATGATGTTACAACTTCATGACAAGGCATCCATTCGAAAAGGGCAACCTGCGCGAAAGCGCAGCACGCAAAGCCAGGAGTCTACGACAGCTCAAGCGCTGTTATGGCAGTCCGGTTACCGATGAGGTGATCGGGCTGCTTTTATTTTCTCCTGTTTACAGGCGATGTGCCGGGGCAGGCATCCCGATCCACTCATCCATACAGGCCGGAACGAAACATTTGCAACAGGGACTGTACGGGGATTGCAGGAGGGAAAAACCATGCGCACAGGGAGTAAAAACAAATTTCTGGCACTGCTGCTCGCAATATCGCTGACACTGGGACTCGTTTGGGTCCCTGCACTGGCTGCGAGCGAGACCATTGCCAATGAAACCGGTACCAGCAGAATAGACGATGTCGATTATTTTGGTCAGAGCTTCACGCCGGCGAACCCCATTGAGGTCTCCAGTGTGGAGTTCTATATGCGGAGCGGCAGCGGTGGCAGCAACGCGCGCAATGTCAGGGTCTCCATCCGAACGCCGGGGGGCACCGAACTGGGTACCAGCGGGATCACCTCAGTGAGTACTTCGGAGGGGTGGAAGACCTTTGGTTTCGCCACACCGGTCCAGCTCGCGGCCGGCACACAGTATTATGCCGTGGTCAGTTATGCGAGTGGGGATCTGGATTACTGGTACAGTTCCACCAGCCAGTATGCGGGCGGGACGCGACTGACCAGTTCCAACGGTTCCAGTTGGTCGAGTGCTGCCGGGGATCTCCG
>CAZBKR010000148.1:0-4778 GCA_964492455.1 uncultured Oscillospiraceae bacterium | reverse complement strand
CGTGGATCAAATCCGGACTGGGGTTGAAGGTACAGGTGCCGCCTTCGCCCACCAGTGCGATTTTCCCCCGTTCCCGGGTGGCGCGGATTGCAAGCTGGCGCCCGGCGTCCGCCGCGCTGGTGTCGACCGCCTTTTCCACCCCGCGGTTCCGGGTCAGCTGCCGGATCTGATCCAGCGCGCCGTCCGGGGACAGGAGGTGATCAGCCAGTCCGAGCTTTCTGGCGAGTTCCAGCCGCTGAGGAACCGCCTCCACCCCGATCAGCATGGATGCGCCCATTGCGCGTGCCAGCTGGAGCGTGGCAAGTCCCACGGGGCCCAGCCCGACTACCAGCAAGGCGTCATCGCCGGACACTCCGATTTTTTCCAGCGCTTCATAAGTGGTGCCGAACCCGCAGGCGATTTGTGCCCCGTCCAGATAAGTCAAAGAGTCCGGCAGCGGCACCAGATCTTTTTCTTCCGCAAGGAGATACGGAGCCATTCCGCCGTTTCTCTGCCATCCGTATGCTTTTCGATGCTCCGAGGTGCAGGAGATCATGAACCCCATCCGGCAGTCGTGGCATACGCCGCAACCCGAGATGTGGTAAACGATCACCCGGTCGCCTTTTTTGAACCGGCGCAGCCCCGGTCCAACCTCTTCGATTACACCGCAAGGCTCATGCCCGCAAATTGTCCCTGGAATGTACCCTTCCGCCCCTTTTCCGGTATGCTCCCGATAAATCGCACGAATGTCGCTCCCGCAGAGGGTTGCTGCTTTGGTGCGGATAAGTACTTCGCCGTACCCCGGTGCCGGGATCGGAAATGTCCGGAATTCCACGGTACTGTTGCCTGGTAGAATCGCGCCTGTCATGGTTCTATCCATCTTTAATACACTCCTTGCTGTCATTTACCCGGAGGCTGCACACCTGGGGGAGGCCGGTGTATGATGCCATTTTATGATACATATAAATACGTGCAATGCGCACGAGATAAAATTGTGCGTTGCGCGCGAGCATAATTCGTGCGTTGCGCACGAGATAAATCGTGCGTTGCGCACGAGATAAATCGTGCGTTGTGCGCGAGCGGGATGGGTGTATCGTATTGATCGGCGCTCGAGTCGGCATATGGAACGCGAAAAAGCGCGAAAATGGGAGAAAAACGTAAAAATTGTCCGCATGAGTCTGGTAATTCAATTTGGGTGTTGACAACGGGTATATCCCCTTATAGAATGAGTGAGCGCTTCGTAAACGGCGCATCACAACTGAACGATTCGCCAGATCACCCGACCGGAGGTAATAACAGGACATGAGCACCTATGTCGCCAAACCCTCGACAATCCAGAGGAAATGGTACGTGGTTGACGCAGAAGGCCAGACGCTGGGCCGCATGGCCAGCGAAGTCGCCAAAATTCTGCGCGGCAAACACAAGCCCGAATACACCCCCTTTCTGGATACCGGAGACCACGTCATCATCGTCAACGCGGCCAAGATCGTGCTGACCGGACGCAAGCTGGACCAGAAAATGTACCGCTACCATACCGGATATCCCGGCGGTCTCAAGGAAATCCGCTACCGCACGCTGATGCAGAAAAATCCCTGCAAAGTCGTGGAACTCGCGATCAAGGGCATGCTGCCCAAGAACGCGCTCGGCCGGCAGATGTACCGCAAACTCAAGGTATACGCGGGACCAGAGCATGAGAACGCGGCCCAGAAGCCGGAAAAACTCACGATCGAGAATTGACAGGGAGGACGAGAGGATCATGGTCAAGACCGTTAAGTCCAAAGCATATTTTTATGGGACCGGCCGCCGCAAGAACGCGGTCGCCCGCGTGCGCGTCCTGCCCGGCAGCGGCGTCATCACCATCAACGACAAGGAACTCGACGTCTATTTCGGACTCGAGACCCTCAAGCTCATCGTCCGTCAGCCGCTGGTCGCGACCGCGACGGAAGGCCGGTTCGATGTGATCTGCAACGTCTACGGCGGCGGATTGTCCGGCCAGGCCGGCGCCATCCGCCACGGCATCGCCCGCGCATTGGTGGTGGCCGATGAAGAGGCGTTCCGTCCGGCTCTCAAGAAAGCCGGGTTCCTGACCCGCGATTCCCGCATGAAAGAGCGTAAAAAGTACGGACTCAAGAAAGCGAGAAAAGCGTCCCAGTTCTCCAAGCGCTGATCGCCGGACGACTGGACACGGGAGGCCCGCGCGCCAAACGAAAAGCAAACGCAAGGCCGCCGCAGGCATCACCGCGGCGGCCTTTGCCGTCAGAAAGAAGGACAGACATGCTGTTGATCCGAAACGGACAGGTCCACACGATGGAAAACGACCAGGTGTTTGCCTCAGGTTTTGTGCTGTGCGGCGACGATGGCCGCATCCTGGCGGTCGGCGCGGGTACACCCGATCCTGTGCCGGCCGGATGCGAAGTGGTCGACGCGCAAGGCGGCTGGGTGCTGCCGGGCTGGATCGACGCGCACTGTCACATCGGGGTGTTCAACGACGGACTGGTTGACGAAGGGTCGGACGGAAACGAAATCACCGACCCGGTCACCCCCCAGTTGCGCGCGGTGGACGCGATCTTTCATCAGGACCGCTGCTACGGAGAGGCCGCCGCAGGCGGTGTGACCTCGGCCATGACCGGACCCGGCAGCGCCAACGTCATCGGCGGCCAGTTCGTGTTCATGAAGACCGTCGGGCGATACGTGGACGAAATGGCGTTGTCCGCGCCCGCCGCGATGAAAATGGCATTGGGGGAGAACCCGAAACGGTGCTATGGCCCCAATGCCAAAACTCCGCAGACCCGCATGGCGACCGCGTCGATTCTGCGGGACACCCTCTCCCGGGCACGGGAGTACGCGCACAAACGGCAGGATGCGGATGAAAGCAAACGACCGGCCTGGGACATGAAAATGGAAGCACTTCTTCCGGTGCTGGACGGGCGGCTCCCCGCTAAAATCCACGCCCACCGCGCCGACGACATCCTGACCGCGGTCCGCGTTTGTGACGAGTTTGGTTTGCGATACACCATCGACCACTGTACCGAAGGATATCTTGTCGCGGATGTGCTGGTGGAAGCCTACCGGCGCGGCCAGAGCGACCCGGAAGCAGGAACCGGACGCGGCAGGGGCAAACTCGAAGGGGTCATGGTCGGTCCGCTGTTGTCCGACCGGAGCAAACCCGAACTCTCGCGGCAGGACATCCGCAATCCCGGACTGCTTGCAGGCGCCGGATTGCCGGTCGCGATCCTGACGGACCATCCGGTCATCCCGATCCAGTACCTGCCGATTTCGGCGGGTGTGGCGGCTCGCGAGGGGATGGGAGAGGACAAAGCGCTCCGTGCGATCACGATCGAAGCGGCGCGGCTGTGCGGCATGGACCACCGGGTGGGCAGTCTGGCACCCGGCAAGGACGCGGACATCCAGGTGTTGGACGGGCATCCTTTTGACCTGCGTACCCGTGTGAAACAGGTCTGGGTCAATGGCAAATGCGTTACAGGGTGCGATCGCTGATGGATGGAAAGAACAACGGTTTCATTGAGTTTGGCAGCGAGTCGCGCGAAGCTTCGGTCGCGGCGGGGCGCGCGCTGGGACGCGCGCTTCGGACAGGGGACGTGGTCGCGCTGGACGGCGACCTCGGCGCGGGAAAGACCACGTTGACCGCGGGGATCGCGGAAGGGCTTGGTTGCAGGATACCGGTATCCAGTCCGACATTTGTCCTGGCTATGGAGCATCCCGCCGGAGAAGGCGGGCTGTCGATGCGGCACATGGACTTGTATCGGCTGGAAGGCAGAGAGGACTTTGTGGAAGCCGGTCTGGATGAACCTTCCGGCCTCGACATCGAAGTGATCGAATGGGCTGAAATCGCCGGAGACGCGCTGCCATCCGAGCGGATTCAAGTGACGATTCTGCTGGAAGAGGAGACCTGCCGCCGGATCCGGGTGCGTTTCGGTCCGCCCGACGGCGCGCAACGCGCGACGGCATTGGAGACGGACCTCCGGGATATCCCGGGCGTGGTCCTGTATGCCCCGGCTTCGCAGGCCGGCAACCGGCAAGAGGAATAATGGATGATCATCCTGGCTTGTGACACTTCTGGGAACATCGGTTCCTGTGCGTTGCTGGACAACGATCGCCCGCTTGCGGTCCTGTCCGAAAAGGGCGGCGCCCATTCCGCAACCTTTCTTCCGATGGTTTTGCGTTTATTGACAGACGCGGGAGCAGGGTTTGCGGACATCGGATTGTATGCCTGCGCGACCGGTCCGGGCTCGTTCACCGGCATCCGCATCGGCGTTGCAACGGTCCAGGGGATGGCGTTTGCCGCGGGACGTCCCGCGATCGGCGTCACCTCTCTCGAAGCCCTTGCGTGGCCGCTATCCGGACGTGCCGGAGAACTGGTCTGTCCGGTGATCGACGCAAGAAACGACAGAGTCTATGCCCAGGTGTTTCTGGACGGCGTTCCCGTGATGGCTCCCGCGGCGTTGGCCGTGGACGCGCTGCTGGAGGCACTGGACGCCCTGCCCGGCAGACAGAGCGTCGTCTTTTGCGGGGATGCGGCCGACGCGGTCGCGGTGCGTGCCTCTATGCGTCCGGGCGCTCACCCTGTCGGTCCTCCGGCCCACCGGGAACGGGCGGCGGTATGGATCGGACAGGCCGCACTTCCACGCTTCCTTGCCTCCCCGGACCGATTCGAACCGCAATCGCTCCTGCCTTTCTATCTCGGGCGTTCCCAGGCGGAACGTGCGCGCGGGATCGATGCCGCCGCGTGGCAGCCGCCCCCGTTCGAACGATGACATCGATCCGTCCGGCCGGACCGG
>CAZBKR010000147.1:0-4816 GCA_964492455.1 uncultured Oscillospiraceae bacterium | reverse complement strand
GGTCCCGATCTCCACATAGCCGTATCGTTTGTGCACTTCATGCCAGTAATGGATCAGTGTGTTCTTCAGCACCATGCCTTTCGGTAGAAAAAACGGAAAACCCGGACCTTCATCCATCAACAGGAACAACCCCAGCTCCCTGCCCAATTTGCGGTGGTCGCGTTTCTTTGCTTCCTCCAGACGGAGCAGATAGGCGTCCAGCTCCGCTTTAGACGGGAAACTGGTGCCATAGATGCGTTGCAGCATTTTGCGGGAAGCGTCTCCCCGCCAGTAGGCACCCGTGACGCTCATCAGCCGGATTCCGTTCCCCTTGACACGCCCGGTGGCGTCCAGATGCGGTCCGGCACACAAATCGGTGAAATCTCCCTGCCGGTAAAAACTGATGACTGCATCCTCCGGAAGCTCATGGATCAACTCCCGTTTATACGGCTCGTCCCGCATCTGGTCCAGCGCTTCAGCGCGCGGGAGTTCGAACCGTTCCAGCTTCAGGTTCTCTTTACAGATCTTCCGCATCTCGGCCTCAATCAGTGCCAGGTGATCCGGAGTAAAGGTGACATCAGAGTCCAGATCATAGTAGAACCCGTCCTCGATCGCAGGTCCGATGGCAAACCGGGTGCCCGGATACAGCCGGTGGATTGCATGGGCCATGATATGGCTGGTTGTATGCCGGTAGGTGTCGCGATAGATTTTGTTCTCAAAAGTGTAGTAATTTTCTGTGGTCATGGTCGACTCCTCCTCGCTAAGGGACGAAAAAAACAGCCCGCCCCTGTGTGGTTCAGGGGTGGGCTGCCTGTGACAGTCCACGGTTCCACCCTGCTTGCGGTGCCTTGCCGGCACCGCCGCTCGTCAATGCCTTAACGCGGCATTTAGATCGGCCCGGATTGGGGGCGCTCCGGGGTGGTATAACGTTTCCTCGCATCCCCGGAGCCGTTTACAGCCACGGCGGCTCCTCTCTGTCGGGTGCGGTGACGGAACGTCAGTCCCCATCTTCGCTTTATCACGATCGTTTATAGTCCGTTCCCGACCGGCTGTCAAGCGGTTTCAATATCAGGATGTATAAGGGGCGGAGCGATCAGCCGATCCGTATGGGTTCCACTTTCCAGATGTCCCGCGCATATTCCGAGATGGTACGGTCGGAACTGAACCGGCCGCTGCGGACAATGTTGATCCAGCACCGCCTGGCCCACGCCATGCGGTCAGCATAAGACTCCACCAGCAGATTGCGGGCGATCCCGTAATCCTTGAAATCTCCCAGCACAAAATAGGGATCCGCTGGCTGCCAGTCGCTGCCGTTCAGCAAATGATCATACAAGTCGCGGAACATTCCCGTACCACCGTCGGACAATGTGCCGTCGATCAACGCGTCCACCACCCGCTTCAAACCCGGCGTGTTCTGGTAATGCCAATGCGGATTGTAATACGACCGGGTGGCTTCCATATCCTCTGTTCGAACACCGAAGATCTGGATGTTCTCTGGACCCACTGCCTCTGCGATCTCCACATTCGCACCATCCAGGGTTCCCAGCGTAATCGCACCGTTCATCATAAATTTCATATTGCCGGTGCCCGATGCTTCAAATCCTGCCGTTGATATCTGTTCAGAAATGTCCGCAGCAGGAAACAGCTTTTCTCCGGCAGTCACATTGTAGTTGTGAGCGAACACCACCCGCAGACGGCCTTTCATCGCCGGATCCCGGTTGACGACACGCGCAATCTCGTTGATGAGTTTGATGACCGCCTTGGCCCTGAAATATCCGGGTGCCGCCTTGGCGCCGAAAACAAAGGTCTGGGGCGGCATGGCAAGTGCGGGATCCGCAAGCAGTCTGTGATAGAGATGCAGAATCTGCAACGCATTCATCAGCTGGCGCTTGTATTCGTGGAGCCGTTTCACCTGAATATCAAACACCGACTCCGGATCGACGTGAACCCCTTCGTTCTGATAGAGGAACCCGGCCAGTTGACGCTTTTTTTCCCGCTTGATGTCTAAAAACCGCTGCAGTACCTCCGGATCGTCCGCAAAGGATTCGAGAGAAGCGAGTTTATCCAGATCGCGGATCCAGTCCTCACTGCCCGAGAGCTCCGTCAGGAGCGCGGAAAGTTCGGGATTGCTGACCCTGAGCCACCGCCGGGGCGTGACGCCGTTCGTTTTGTTGCTGAATCGTTCCGGAAAGACCTGATGCCAGTCCCGCAACACGCGGTTTCGCAGGATCTGCGTGTGCAGCGCCGCAACCCCGTTGATCGAAAACGAACCGTAACAGGCGATCGAAGACATCTGCGCTTTGCCGTCCCCGATCGGAGCCATCAGCTGAATCCGGTCGTGCGCAATACCCCGGCCTGCCATTTCAGTCCGGAACTGCGCGTCGATGCGGCGTACAATTTCGACCAGTCCGGGAAACAGATACTGAAAGATACCGATGTCCCATTTCTCCAGGGCTTCAGAGAGGATGGTGTGGTTGGTGTAGGCGAACGTTTTGCGGGTCACCTCCCACGCTTGTGCCCACTCCATCCCGTGATCATCGGTCAGGATGCGCATCAGTTCGGGAATGCCGATGGCGGGATGCGTGTCGTTGAGCTGTATCGCGTGGTAATCCGCGAACACGGACAGATCTCCGTTGTGCGCCTCTTTGTGTTTGCGCACGATGTCCTGCAGAGAAGCGGACACAAAGAAATACTGCTGGCGCACACGCAGCACCTTGCCGTCATACGAGGTGTCGTTGGGATAAAGAACGCGCCAGATGTCATTGACCCGATTGCGCTGTACCACGGCATCGTCAAACCGCTGAGAGTTGAAAAGATTGAAATCAAACTCCTCAGCAGGTTCGGCTTTCCACAACCGGATGGTGTTGATGTTACCGGTGCCGTAACCGATCACCGGCAGATCGTAGGGAACCGCCCACACTTCCATGTCGTGATACCGGACACATTGGCGGTCCCCGTCCCGGCGTACCAGCCAGGGATAGCCCCGTTCCATCCACACATCGGGATACTCGTGTTGAAATCCGTTCTCAATTTCCTGCCGGAATAACCCGTACCGGTACAGAATTCCGTATCCGGTCAAAGGAATTTCGGAGGTGGCGGCAGAATCCATGAAACAGGCCGCAAGCCGGCCGAGCCCGCCGTTGCCGAGCGCGGCGTCCGCTTCCAGTTCTTCCAGCTCTCCCAGATCAAATCCGTGCTGTGAGGCCGCATCTTGTACGGTTTCGTACAGACCCAGGTTGACCAGATTGTTCTGCAGGGAGCGGCCAACCAGAAATTCCGCAGAAAAATAGTGGGCCTGCCGGCCGGTGGCATATCGATTCCGGGTCTCTTCCCAGTTCCCGGCGATCGTTTCAACGATGGTGCGCGACAGCGCTGTCCAGTACTCCCAGGGAGATGCGGATGTATGGCTACAGGCGGCTTCCGCCCGTAAATGAGCTTCGATGCGGGCTTTGATGGTATCGGTGTCGGTACAGGTCATATCAGATCCTCCGTTCGCCACTGATTCTATGTGACGGCAGGGTAAAAAGCAAATAGACCGCGGTCAGCCGCTATGCCGTCATTCGAAGATATTCTGTTGTAGAATGGATAAAAAGCACCGGGAGTATGCCACACATATGCCTTTGATCCGGGAACCTGCCACATTGCCTTTGATCGTACTGGCCGGTCTTTGCGCCGGCTGGCTGCTGGTACGCCTGTACAACCACCTGCCTGAAAGCTGGCTGCAGGATTACGGCTTCCGGGCAGGCGTTCCGGACTGGACGCCTGCCCGGCGGATCCGATCGAAGATGGGTACCGCGGGTGTCATGCTGATCACCGCCGTCGGCTTTATGGCAGCGGCGTTGTCCGGTGGATTGACATTGCGGACGCTTTTGTATTCGGTGGTGTTTTGCGTACTTGTTCTGGTTGCGATTCCGGACGCTCTCAACAAAATCATCCCCGATCAGGCAGTCATCGCCCTGGCTCTGCTGGGTGCCATGGGTGCGGCACTCGACTTGTTTGAAGGCCGCGGGATCCGTGAAATCGCGGTGGATCGTCTCGGAGGGGCAGTGGTTGCGGCGGGTGCCCTGTTTCTGGTCGGAGCGGTCGCCACGTTGCTGACAAAGCGCGAGGCGATGGGGATGGGAGATGTAAAACTGCTGTTCTCTTGCGGTCTGCTGACCGGATTGCGGCTGGTCCCGCTGTTGTTTTTCGCTTCTTTTGTATCCGCCGCTTTTCTGGCGATACCGATGCTGATCCGTCAACGCAAAGCGGCAGGATCCAAACCTTCTGATGCTTCGCCGGTTGTCCCCGGGACCGATGGGCAGGAGGAGAAAGAACCGCTCTCTATCGATTCGGACAGTGAAGGACAAGCACCGCTGGGGCCATTTATCGCCGCAGCCTGCTTTTTATGTCTGGTCGCGGGAGAGATGGTGACTGATCTGCTTTTCCAGGGTCTGTTGTGAACAGCCCGGCTGGCATCCGCACAGTATCGGTCGGCAGACAGAAGGCGCGCTCCGAACCGGAGGGCGGCCGCAGCATCCGGCATGCCTCCGGTACAGCGCTGCTGCTGCATGCACTGCTGTCAATCCTGCTTCAGTTATGCTGGTATCTGCTTCCCGATGGATTCCTCGGACTGGAGAAACGCGGATTGACCGGGTACGTCGCAGCCATCGTTTTGATGCAGGGATTGTGTATTTTACTTCCCTCCCTGCTTGCCATCTGGTGGCATGCGGTTCCGGGCTGGGTCGTGACCGGGAGACGCAAAGCGGGACCGGGTCCCACACTCATGGCGCTGGTGCTGGGAGTGCCTGCCGCGGTGATGCTGCTTTCCCTCAACAATGTGGCTGTTTTTCTGGTG
>CAZBKR010000146.1:0-4866 GCA_964492455.1 uncultured Oscillospiraceae bacterium | reverse complement strand
GGACCGGCGAAGAGGATCCGATCAAAAGTGTCGGAAACAGCACGACGACCCCGCGGGATCTGCAAACCGAAGAGGATGTCCGCATGGTGGTCTATGTACTGGCCGAAAGCGTCGCCGCCCGTCTGCGGGAGCAGGGCTTTTTGTCGCGCACTGTACAGCTGTACGTGCGCGACAATACGCTGGAGTCCTTTGAGCGGCAGTGCCGGCTGCCCCGTCCGACCCGGTTGGCATCCGAACTCGCAGATGCTGCTATGGAACTGTTTCGAAACAACTATGTCTGGATCCGTCCGATCCGCAGCATCGGCGTACGGGCCTCCGACCTCCGGGCGGAAACGCTGGGCATCCAGCTTTCCATGCTGGATGATGAGCAGCGCCGGCTGCGGCTCGAACGTCTCGAGTATACAGTGGACGACATCCGGCGCCGGTTCGGGCACGACAGCCTGCAGCGAGCGATGCTGCTCGCGGATCGGCCGCTGGGCGGCATCAATCCCAAGGAGGATCATGTCATCCATCCGGTCGGATATTTTTAGCCATAGAAGGACGGGGCGCGGCCGGTCGCGGGCGCTTGCTCCCGATTCCGGGCGCTTGCTCCCGATTCCGGGCGCTTGCTCCCGATTCCGGGAGCGGAGAGGGAATTGCGATGAAAGAGCACAGATACAATAATAAGGATAAAATATATGTGCGGGTTACGGCGGTCTTTCACGAAGACGGCCGGCTGCTTCCTGTTTCGTTCGCGACCGGAGAAGGTCGGCGGATCCGTGTCGACCGGGTGCTGGACATCCGCCCGGCCGCGAGTCTCAAGGCCGGCGGCATGGGGATCCGCTACCGCTGTGTCGCCTGCGGCCGGATGATCCATCTTTTTTATGAAGAAGACCGGTGGTTTGTGGAAGGAGGCGAGTGGGGACCGTGTGCGGACGATACTCTGTCATGACCGAAGAGGACATCCTCGAGATGCGGGAGATCCTGGAAGAGATCAACCGCCGATACGCCGGAGATCCCCGGCTCGCGGAGCTGCGGACCGGCGAGATTTTTCCGACCCACACCGTCCCGGTGCTTGCGCCCTCCGGAGATGGCGGGTCGCAACCGGGGATCATGCGTTGGGGGTTTCCAAGACCCCAGGGCAGCGGGGTCGTCATCAACGCGCGGAGTGAAACCGTTATGGAGAAGCGTATGTTTCGTTCCGCTTTTTTCACCCGTCGCTGTGTCATTCCTTCCACCGGGTTTTATGAATGGAAACACGAGCCGGGGCGCAAGCAGGGGGATAAAATGCTGCTGCGCCTGCCGGAGCAGCCGATGCTTTACATGGCGGGTCTTTACGGATTTTTCCCCGATGTCCGGGATCCGGAAGGCGGAGGTTACACCGGATTTGTCATCCTTACCACCCAGGCCAACGAAAGCGTCGCTCCGATTCACGATCGCATGCCGCTGGTGTTGTCCGCCGACGAACTGGAGCCCTGGCTGCACACGCGGTCAGCCGCCGAAGCGCTGGTCTCTTCCCCTTGCGGGCACCTGCTTTCGGCCGTGCCGGCTTGACATGACCCGGACACTCTCCTAAAATTGGGTGGCCGCGCAGGAAAACCGGTGCAGCATCGGGATCGGTCGCGGCGCAGCTACTTCAGGAGGACAGCGATGGACTTTCTTTCCATCCTACTGGTGGCCGTAAGCCTATCGATGGATGCGCTGGCGGTCGCGCTCTCAACCGGAATGTGTGTCAAGGAAAACCGGTTGAGCGATGCGGTTCGGATCGGGATTTTCTTCGGGGGTTTCCAGTTCGGAATGCCTGTGGTCGGCTGGCTGCTGGGCCGGTCGGTCGCCTCTTCCGTCCGCCAGGTGGATCACTGGATCGCCTTTGGACTTCTGCTGTTCATCGGCGGGAAAATGTTGTATGAGGCGATCCGGGCGCGCCTCCGGGACGAGGAATGTGACATTGATCCCATGGCCCGCAAGCGGCTTTTCACATTGGCGGTTGCGACCAGCATCGACGCGCTTGCCGTCGGCATTGGATTTGCGTTCATCGACGTGAGGATTGTACCGGCATCGCTGTCGATCGGTGTGGTCACGTTTGTTTTATCCGCGGCCGGCTATTTGCTTGGTAAAAAATTGGGAATCCTGTTCCGCAAATATGCAGAAATTGCCGGTGGCCTGGTCCTGATTGCCATCGGCATCCGCATTCTGGTGGATCACCTGGCCGGTGTCTGACTTCCCTCTCATTCTATATGGCGTCGTATTACACGTGTTGCGGTACCGGACTAAGATGTGAATACACCTGTTCAGATCCACCCGGGCTATCCCAGTCCGATATCAGCCGCCACAGTCCGCATTCCCTCGATGGTATGGTCCACCAACGATTCGACGGTTACCCCCAGGCGCTCCGCCCCGTCTCGGATGACCTCACGGGAGCATCCTGCTGCAAAGGAAGGCGTCTTGAATTTTTTCATCACGGACCGGGTCTCCAGATCATATAACGCACGCGAAGGACGCATCAGAGCCACTGCGGAAACCAGTCCGGTCAACTCATCTGTCGCGTAGAGGACTATTTCCATCGGATGCTCGGGGGGTAGATCCACCAAATGGCCGTGGCCGTGGGACACGACCGCACGTACGATACCGGGGTGGATATTACGTTCCTCGAGCAGTTCGCGCGCTTTGATACAGTGTTGTTCCGGCCAGCGTTCGAAATCAATGTCGTGCAGCAATCCCACAACGCCCCAGAAATCCACTTCTTCCCCGGGAAGTCCTGCCTGGACGGCGTAATGCCGCATCACAGCCTCAACCGCAAGAGCGTGCTTCAGGTGGAACGGTTCCTGGTTGTACTCGGTCAGCATAGACCATGCTTCTTCACGCGTGGGGATATGGGTCTGATTCGGGTTGGACATGGGAAAGCCTCCTCGCTGAGGTTTTGATAAAACCTGGGTGTATAATCGGATGCACTGGCAACCATTATAAGGGAAAGTCGGATCGCAATGGACGAACACATGCATGATCGAACCGCTTTGCTACTCGGAGATAAATCGATCCGGCGTCTGAACGCCGTCAAAGTCGCTGTCATCGGACTGGGGGGCGTCGGTGGAATCGCAGCAGAAGCCCTGGTCCGGGCTGGCGTCGGCAGGATCGTGCTCGTGGATTCGGACCGTGTGGCTCTCTCCAACCTCAATCGGCAAATTGTAGCGCTGCACAGTACGATCGGCCGTCTCAAGGTCGACGTCATGCGGGATCGACTACTGGATATCAATCCGGCTCTTTCCGTCGAAGTCCATCCGGTGTTCGTGTCGCCGGAGGGATCCGGCGGCCTGATTCGCGGATGCGATCATGTGATCGACGCCATCGATACAGTGCTGTCCAAAGTGGGCCTTATCCTGGAATGCCGCCGGGAAGGAATTCCCGTTCTCAGCTGTATGGGTGCCGGCAACCGGCTGGATCCCACCCGATTTGAAGTCGCGGACCTGTACGATACATCGGTCTGTCCGCTCTGCCGCGTGATGCGTCGGCAGCTCCGCCAGGCAGGGGTTGACTCTCTCCCCGTCGTTTACAGCAAAGAGACACCCGTGCGCCCGCAATACCCGGAAGAACTTCTCCCGGGAGACGTTCTCCAGGGAGAGGCTCTCCCGCTGACAGGAAAACGCCGCCCGCCGGGCAGCGTCTCGTTCGGCCCCCCGGCAGCGGGTCTGATTGCCGCCGGCGAGGTCATCCGTGCTCTGCTGGCATCTTCCCGATAATCGTTTCCACCAGCTGCACAGCGCGTGTCGACAATTCCCGTCCCGCCTCCAGCACCTCTGCGTGACTGAGCGGCTGGTCCAGGATGCCGGCCGCGGCGTTGGTAATACAGGAGATCCCCAGTACCCTCATACCGCAATGGGTCGCAGCCACCGCCTCCGGCACCGTCGACATCCCGACCGCATCCCCTCCGAGGGCTGCGATCAGGCGAATCTCAGCAGGGGTCTCGAATTGAGGCCCTTTACAGTATACATATACCCCTTCCCGCAACGGCCGGTCGCTTCCGATTGCCGAAGCACGGGCAAGATCTGACAACTCGCGGTCGTAGACGCGGCTCTGGTCGGGGAACCGGGGTCCGAGATCGTCCAGGTTGGGACCGCGGAGCACCGGTTCGCAAAACAGTCCGATGTGATCGGTGATCAGCATCAGGTCGCCCGGCTGAAACGAGCGGTTGACACCGCCGGCCGCGTTGGTGAGGATCAGGTCGGCGATGCCCGCCATGCGCAGCACGCGGACCGGAAAGGCAATGTCGGAGATCGTGTGTCCTTCGTAATAGTGGAACCGCCCCTGCATCACCGCGACGTATCGTCCGGACAACCGGCCGCAGAGCAACCGGCCTTCATGTCCCGGTACGGTCGTGTGCGGAAAATACGGAATATCTGTGTAATCGATCGCGATCGGATCCTCCAGCCGCCCGGCGATCGGTCCAAGACCGGATCCGAGTACCAGCCCGGTGCGGGGGCGTCTGTTCCCCCAGCGTTCCAGCAAATACTCCGCCGCTGTCGCGATTCTTACCTCCGGCGTATTTGAATCCCCCATGCGCATTTCCTCCCTGTACCCCGCCGACGCTTTCCTAATAGGAACCGCTGGTGTCCAGCGTTGTGCCCCGTCCTGTTTTGCCAACCGACGCGGCGATCTTCTTCTGCAGCATCTCGTGGAACAACGTCTCGTCAACGGGAACATCGACCATCCGGTCGAGCCAGCTGGATAGATGCATGGCATTCGAGATCTGAAGACCGCGGATCCCTTCTTCTCCAGGGGCCCAAAGCGGAGCACCGGTCAGCACCGACTGCGTGAAGTCCCGCAGGATCCCGGCGTGGTTGGGGAAATCGCCCGATACATCCATTTCAATCCGTTCAACCGGCGGCTGGC
>CAZBKR010000145.1:0-4900 GCA_964492455.1 uncultured Oscillospiraceae bacterium | reverse complement strand
ACCTCGATCTCGCCGAGTTCCTTGAACGCCTTGTCGCGGATGGCGATCTTTTCCTCGCTGGTGCCGTCCAGCATGGGGTTGATCATGCGGGACCAGAGCCGGGCGAGCGTGATGTTGGGCATCACGGTCACGCGCTGCACCATGGAGTCGACGGTCTGTGCCGGAATGTACTTTTTGAGGACCTCGACGGCGCGGGGATCCTGGACCATCTTGGACATCGACCCGAACGGGGTGTAGGCGTAGGGGTTGTGCGCGATCAGGCGGAAGCGCGCGGTCTGCAGGATGTTGCGGGAGGAGTTCCCGAGCCGGATCTGGTAGTACCCGGGTTCCGCCACCCATTCCTTGAGCCGGGCGTCGTAGCTGGCCAGATCCTGCACCCGGAGGGTGAGTACCGCTTCGACGGTTTCCCCCGCTTTGACAAACACCTTTTTGAACGCCTTGAGTTCCTGCAGGGGTTTGCGCAGGGTGGATTTTTCGTCGTGGAGATAGAGCTGCACGACCTCTTTGCCGTCGACCTTGCCGGTATTCCTGACCTGTACGCGGACGGTCAGGGTGTCCTCTTCGCGGGCGTTCCACGCCTCGGTCGAGAGACGCACATCCGAGAATTCGAAGCTGGTGTAGGACAAGCCGTGGCCGAAGGGGTAGAGGGGCTCCACGTCTTTGGTGTCGTAGTAGCGGTATCCGACAAAGATCCCTTCGCTGTACCAGGACTCTCCGGATTCGCCGGGGAAGCTCAGGTAGGCGGGGGTGTCTTCGTAGCGTTTGGGGAAGGTGAGCGGGAGCTTGCCGGACGGGTTGACCGCGCCGAGAAGGATGTCCGCGGACACTTCGCCGCCGCACATGCCGGGGATGAAGATGCACAGGATCGCGTCCAGATCGTCGACATAGGCGCGCAGGTCCACCGGGTTGGCGAGGTTGAGGATCGCGATGACCGGTTTGCCTTTGGCTTTGGCGGCCGCGATCGCTTCCGCGAGTTCGTTGCGGTCCTGCTCCGGCAGGAACATGTCGGGCTGGTCGCTGCCTTCCTGGCCGTTGACCCCGACCGTGACGACCACCGCGTCCGCGTCGTCCGCGACTGTGCCGAACACGGCTTTGTCCGCCCCGAGCTTGCGCACCAGTTCCGGATACACGTGGGTGACCTGGCTTGAAACGACCTCGGCGCTGCCCTGGCCGCAGAAGATCAGGTCCTTGGATTTGGAGCCGAACACCCCGACCCGCGCCTTGTCCCCCAGCGGGAGGACGCCGTTGTTTTTGAGCAGCACCGCGCCTTCCGCGACGTCGCGGTATCCGGCGGCGTGCGAGAACGCACGGTCGAGATGCAGGTGGCGGCGGCCGTTGAAGGAGGGGGAAACCACGATGACGTTGAGCATGCGCCGGACCGCCTCGTCGACCGTCTCCGTTTTGAGCGCGCCGGACTGGACCGCGTCATACAGCGCGTCGATGCGCATCGGGTGGGGCTGTTCGAGGTCGTTGCCGCTGTTGAGCGCTTCGACCTGGTCGTACACCGCGCCCCAGTCGGAGGTGACGGCGCCCTCAAATCCCCATTCGCCCTTGAGGACCTCCTGGAGCAGCCAGGGGTTTTGCGCGCAGGGTTTGCCGTTGATGGAGTTGTACGCGCTCATCACCGTCATGCCCTTGCCTTCGGTCACGCAGGCCTTGAACCCGGGCAGGTAGATCTCGTACAGCGCGCGGAGCGAGATGATCTCGTTGACGCCGGAGCGTTCGGTTTCCTGGTTGTTCGCCGCAAAGTGCTTGATGTTGGCGACCAGACCTTCTTCCTGCACGCCCTTGACCAGCTCGGGCGCGAGGGTGGCGGCCAGACAGGGGTCTTCGGAATATCCCTCGAACAGCCGGCCGTTGCGTGGGTCGCGGTGGATGTTCACGTTGGGCGAGCCGAGGATGACGTCCATCTTGAAGGCGTCGCACTCGCGCGCGAGAGCCTGTCCGGTCAGGTGAACGGTTTCCGGATCCCAGGTGGCGCCCAGCAGCATGCCGGGAGGATACACCCCGGGACGCTCGCCGTCGGGCAGCCAGTTTTCGTTGATCTCTTCCAGAAACGCGTCGATGACCTCCTTCATGTCCTCCGGAACGGTTTCGGGGTGCATCAGCATGCGGTGGAATCCCCGGATGGCGTTGGGGGCGGGTTTGGAGGTCTTGAGTTTGTCCGCGTTGTCGTGGAGGTGGTGGTTGAAGTTCGGGCCGGTGCCGCCGTCCATCGCGCAGATGGACGGAATCCCCAGCCGCTCGATCGCGTGGGTCTGGGTGTGGTTCATTGTGGTGATCAGTTTGAGCTTTTCGTCGAGGGTCAGTTCCGCGATGACGGCGGGGATGTCTTGTTTGGAACGCAGGTAGGCTGTCATTACACTTTCTCCCATCTTTTTTTTGGATGGTTCCATTGTGCCACTTTGACCGGAATATTCCACCCCGTTTTCCGATAAAATGAAGAGGATTTGTACTGCGGGAGGGACCGATGCCGCCGACAGGTGCGATGCGCGACGAGAGCAAGCGAAGAGTCAGAAAACTCAAACAAGCCGAGATCCGGATCCGGTTTGGTACGCAGGGTGCGCCCCGGAGACCGGGGGTTTCGCTGGTGTGGGACTCGTTTTTCGACCTCGACGGAAAACCCGGCAGAGAGGCACGGTACCATCTCGACCAGCTGGCTTCCATGGACCGGCAGACCTATGCGGAGGTTGTCGGGATGTTTTTCTGGCAGGTGTATTTTCAGCTGTACCGCGAAACCGGCCGGATCCTGTCCGGACTGTTCGATCCGGACGCGCTGGCCCGGCTGGGTCTGCCCCCGACCGCGGACCGGTCCGCGGTCAAAAAACGGTTCCGGACGCTCGCCAAATCCCTCCACCCGGACACAGGCGGAGACGCGGAACGCTTTATCGAGCTGGTGGAACAGGTTCAGGCGCTGGTGGAGCCATAGCTCCTCCAGCGCAGGCAGTCATCACTTACGGTTGCGGCGGGGTGCGGGAACCGCCCGCGTCGGGCGCGTAGGGCCGGTCGAACCGGTGTCCGAACGCTCCGTTTTTCCTGAGCTCCCCGTTGAAATACCGGTTGAACACCCCGAGCGCGGCGAGCGGCCGCAACAAGAGCAGCTCTCCGGTCCGGAACCGCTCACGGAAGGCGGCCCGGGCGAGCATCGCGGGATCGAAGCGATGACCGGCCGGTACGAACCGGCGGCCCAGCGCGTGCACCGCTGCCAGTCGTTTTTCTGACCAGGGGTTACCTCCCAGGACAGCTGTCCCCGCGTAATCCACCCCGAGCAATGCCGCCAGCCGGTCCAGGTAGCGCTCAACTGCGCGGCCGTGGACCGCTTCCGGAAACCCGGAATGCACCGCAAACCCGAGCGTGTGGCCCTGAAGGTTCCCTCTGTAAGGTTCCAAATGCTCAATAACCAACAGCAGGATGCCCGGCATGGCGTCGGTATACAGCGGGAAAAACACCACTGCGACGTCCGCCTCTGCCAGCCGCTGTGCGGCCTCGGGATGCCGTGCCGGGTTGTCGATCAGGAGGAGGTCCGCTTCCGCTCCGGCTTCCCGGAGACCTGCGACAAACTGCCGGGTCAGCACCGCGGTGAATCCGGCGTCGCCCCGCGGGGAACCGTTACAAACGAGATACCGCATCGATGGCCTCCCCGGGCGTCACCCCGCACGTCTCGGACAGGATCAGTCCGGTTTTGAGATTGAGGGCGGTTCTGCGGAACACGTCGGACACCGTCTGCAGGGTGTCGGGATCCCGGTCCGGGTCCAGCAGCAGCAGGCCCAGCCCGGGATAGGACGGATACCGCGCTTTGTGGTGGAACTCCCCGCCGCAGACCAGAAAATCGGGCAGCACGATCGGGATCATCCGGTCGCAGGCCTTTTTGGTCAGGCTGGAGACAAATCCCATCGAGACGGGGGCGAGGAAGAGGCACAGGTCGGACGCGACCACGCTTTGGAGGACCGCGTCCATGCCGTCCCGGAACGCGCACAGCCCCGGGGTGCGGGTCCAGCAGGTCCAGCACCCGGTACAGAAGTGGATGTCCAGCTCCCGTAAACGATAAAAATCCACCCGGAGCGCGTCTTTCCGGCGCGCCACCTCCTGCAGAAAGGCGTCTTCGAACGGCGCGTACCGCCCGTCCGGGACACCGTCGAGAACCGTGATCCGCCTGGGCCTGTCCATGCCGTACTCCCTCCGGTCCATCTTGGATCTTTCCCTTCGAGTATAAATCAGGTTGGGGAGATGTTCACGGGTGAACGTCCTTTACCAGACAAAGGATTCGCAAAAGTTGACAACCCGGATGCAGAGAAATACAGTGAAGGTGTGGATTATCTCGGTACATTCTGTAGCGTGAACCCGGTCTTATCTGGATCGTAGAGTGAGAGCCAGTACGGTAGCCGCCAGATCACAGTTGCTGATTGATTCATAAACGCCGGCTTCGCATGCTCCATCTTTTTATCGCTCGTTACACCCCGTGACTTCAGAGAACAGAGGTCCGCGCCTGTTTGTGGCGCTCTTTCATCGACGGTATCAGAGCCGGTGCTTTTCTGGCGCCTTCCGGGCACTTTCCCCGATTGGCCGCCACGCGGTCCGGAACCACCGCATCGGTGCGGCACGGGATTTTTCTATCAACCTTTCGACGCAAGACACAGAGGCATAAGAGGAGTGAAACCATGAAGAAGACAGTGATCATCCTCCTGATTCTCGCCATGCTCGCGGCCTTTGCGGGCGGGTGCGAAAAACCCAAGGAAACCATCACCCTCAAAGTGTGGGGGTCCCAGGAAGACCAGGCCATGCTCCAGACCATGATCGACGCGTTCAAGGTCGAGAATACAGACGCCATCTACAACATCTCGCTGGGTGTGGTGGGAGAGCCGGACGCGAGGGCCCGGTTCCTCGAGGATCCCGCGGCGGC
>CAZBKR010000144.1:3079-4909 GCA_964492455.1 uncultured Oscillospiraceae bacterium | reverse complement strand
TTTTGAACCACTGCATGTTGATCCTCCGGTGGGCCAGCCTTTTTTTGTTGACCAGGTTGACCGTGGATACGTTGGAGGTGGTGGCGTTGCGTCCATAAGAACCGCACCCGAGCGTGAGCGAAGGGGTATTGGTGTTATAGATGTCGCCGATGGCGCCCTGTGAAGACGGTGAATTCGCGATGACGCGGCCGACCTTCATGGCTTCGCCGAAGGCCTTGATCCGTTTTTCATCGCTGGAGTGAATAACCGCCGAGTGACCCAGACCGCCCAGTTCGAGCATTTTGAGACACATGGAGAACCCTTCTTTTTCACCGTCCACTACATAATAGGCAAGTACCGGAGAAAGTTTCTCGCGGGATAACGGATACTCCGCTCCGACGTCTTCAAGCCGCGCGATCAGGATTTTGGCCTCGGGGGGTACGGTAACACCGGCTTGTGCGGCGATCCAGGCCGCGGGCTTTCCGACCACTTCGGGGTTGACCGCCTGCTTGGCCGGGTTGATGACATAAGCCGACACTTTGGCGGTCTGCTCCGCGTCGAGGAACACACAGCCGTTGGAGGCCATGATCTCCTCGAAACGTGCCTGCTGTTCCCGGTCGACGACGACCGCCTGTTCAGAAGCGCAGATCATGCCGTTGTCGAAGGTTTTGGACAGGATCAGGTCATTGCAGGCCCGCTCGATGTTCGCGGACTTGTCGATATAACAGGGCACGTTGCCGGGCCCGACGCCCAGGGCGGGTTTGCCCGCGGAATAGGCCGCTTTGACCATGCCCGAACCGCCGGTCGCCAGGATCAGCGACACGCCCGGATGGTTCATGAGCAGGTTGGTCGCCTCGACAGAGGGCACATCGATCCACTGGATGCAGTGCTCGGGCGCCCCGGCGGCGACCGCCGCCTCGTAGAGTACGCGGGCGGATTCGCGTGAACATTGCTGCGCGGAGGGATGGAATCCAAAGATGATCGGATTGCGGGACTTCGCGCAGATCAGTGCTTTGAACATCGTGGTGGAAGTCGGGTTCGTGACTGGTGTAACGCCCGCGATCACCCCGACCGGCTCGGCGACTTCGATGTAGCCTTCGAGCTCGTTCTCCGCGATGATCCCGACGGTTTTTTCTTCCTTGATCGAATGCCAGATGTACTCGGTCGCGAACATGTTCTTGATAATCTTATCTTCAAAGACACCGCGTCCGGTCTCCTCAACCGCGAGTTTGGCCAGCCGCATGTGCGCGTCGAGTCCGGCGAGCGCCATCGCGTGTACAACCTTGTCGACCGCTTCCTGATCCATCAGCATGTAACGTTCGAGAGCCTTTCCCGCATTCGTGACCAGGGTGTCTACCATGGTCCTGGTGTCGGGTGCGGTACCAGCCGCGGCTGCCGCTTCGTTCTTCGCGGGAGCGGGGTCCGGGGCGGCAACGGCCTTCTCTTGCCTGTCGTTCCGGTTGGCTGTCTTGGTCATGGCTTCTTCCTCCTTTATTCCGTCTGCCTGAGTGGCAGGTCGGGAGCGGATGGTTCACACATGGGATTCGGTAACCAGTTTGCCCATGTTGCGGAGTTTTTCGGCCAGCATCGGCACGATGGTTCTGCGTGCCTGCACGCCCAGCTGTTTGAATGTGATGGTGTTGTGTCCGGGATTTTGCGCTCCTCCGACCAGAAAATGGACAATATCGGCTTCGAGGAGCAATCGGCAGAGCCGGGTCACCGCGGATGCTTCATCGTACAGGTCAGGATCCTCGTCCAGGATATTGAACGCCTGGTTGAGGGTAGCTGCTCCTTCGGTGACCAGATCGATCCCCTCGATTTCGTACTCCGGCGGGTGCGCCATCGAGGAAG
>CAZBKR010000144.1:0-3069 GCA_964492455.1 uncultured Oscillospiraceae bacterium | reverse complement strand
CGTGATATTCAATGTACGTACAGGACGACCGGAGAGGCGCGCCACCATGTCTGTGGTAGAGGATCCGCACACGATCCGGGTTCCGGACGCCGCGAGGAATCCTTCGACGAACGGCCGGTCGAACTGTCGCGCGGAAGGGGGCCCGGTCATGAGGTGCACGACGCGCGCCGGGCGGCAACCCAGGAGCACAAATGTCGCGTCGTCGTGGTGTACCCCGCCTGACAACCGTTCGGTTTCCGCCAGCACAACGTCAGGAAGGCGGGCGGGCGACATCTGCTGGGAGAGCTTGCGCGTCAGGAACGCCGCAACACCGTCCGATCCCCACCCCAACGCATGGGTCATCCCGATACCCGCCTGCGAGACGCCGTCGGAAAACAGCGCAAGGGACTCCCCTTCCTGCAGCACACCGGAGGTTTCCGCGACCAGCTCATATCCCAGGGTGAAAAACCGCTGTTCCGCGACACGGGCCGCACCGTCCCGGATCAGAAGAGGGGCAGGCGCGTCATATGACAACACGGTGTACTGGCCGTTTTTCAGGATCCGTGCCGCGGAAAAGGCACAGTAAGGGACGTCTTCGGTTTTAGCCCGGTGCATCGAATCCGCGACCATCGCACAGGCGTCCTGCACCGGGGTGCCTCCGGTCAGCAGGGCTGCCAGACGGTTCGCGTTGGTGATCGCCGCGATGTTCGCGTAGATCCCCGATCCGATGCCGTCCCCCACCACCACGATGGTCGCCTCCGGCGAGCGCTGTACGATGAGATGGTCACCGCAAACCGTCTGTCCGCGTTTGCAGACCTGAGCCACATGAGTCTCCACATAACGGTCTCCCTGCATACTCATGACTCGTCCTCCCCATAGAGACTCATGAGCTTGTGAACCATCTCTTCTCCTTTGGCTGTGCTCTTGCCGAGCATGCCCGCGATCTCTTGCGACATGCGGATCTGGTGGTCCAACAGTTCCTGCGCCTGCCGCAGCGTCTGCATCCGCACAATGTCGGTGGTCTTTTGCTGAAGCGGAATATCGGAGATGTCCATAAAGATGCCGACGTACTGCCTGGCATCGCGCAAGGTGTAGAGCACCTCGTGAAACCGTCTGCCGTAATGAGAGATGACCGCTTCAAACCGCTCCGATCCGCCATCGGACAGGGTTTCAAAACCCGAGGCATCCATCAGATAGGAGACCTGCCGTCCCAGCACCGCATTGCCGCACTGGAACATTTTCCGGAAGGCCGGGTTGATGTTGACGATCCGCAATTCGTCATCGAGAATCATGATGCCGTTGGGACTGGTCTCCAGAATCCGGTCGGTCCGCTGTTCCGCGAGACGACGCATATAGGGGATGCACATCTCGGGTTCCGCCATGCCGAGCACGACCGCGATCGCATTGTCGCGGCAGCTTTTGTACCCGCATGCTCCGCAGTTGAGCTGCATGTCGGGGCTGGACTTTCCTGTCTGCTCGAACACTTCAAGAATGCGGGACTCCGCGATGTCCGGCATGTGAATGTCGGCCGCGGGGATAAAGACAGCCTTGAGTGCCTCCGGCAACCGGAATGCGGTCTCTCCCCTCTCTTCCGCTGCCGCTCCCGATATGTCTGCTGCCGACGCTGCGGCAGAAGTGTCCTGCGAAGACGGGAATGCGGATATTTGTGCTTTTTCCCGTGCATACCGGATCAGGTCGTTTTTCCGTTCAAAGAGGTTCTTTCCGTGTGGAATGCCCGGGCCGTTGATACACCCTTCCGCACAAAACAGGGGTTCCACAATCTGGTAAGCCCAGCCGGCGGCCGGGACGTCGAGCAGCTCCATCACCGATTCCGCACCGCTGGTGTGCAGGACATCCGGACGCACTCCGTCATTATGAATGGACGCGGTCTTGAGCATGCCACCTGCCAGCGCGAACAATCGCGCGTCGGCCAATTCGGTGTTGGAGGCCAGCGGATCAGGCGACTCAAAATCGCTTTCGATGCAAGTGGCCAGGTCGATCCCTTCGTCTTCCAGCCATTCCCCGAGTTCCATAAAGGTGAGAACCGCGTCGACTGCATCCGCATATTCCGGGCGCGCGGCTTCTTGCTTTTTAGCCGCGCAAGGTCCGACAAATACCACACTCCAGCCCGCACCAAGACGTTCTTTGAGCATCCTGGCGTGAGCGATCATCGGGGAAACAACCGGGACGATCTGGTCAACGAGTTCCGGACGGTATTTCTCGATGTAGTGAACGACCGCGGGACAGGCTCCTCCGACGCATCCGGCGTGTACCGGATCGGCTTTGACAAGCGAAGCGGTCGCCAGTGCGACGGTTCGGGCACCTTCCGCGGTTTCCGCGACGTAACCGAAACCCAGGCGTCGAAGCGCCGCGGGTATGCGGGTGCTTTTCCAGCCCGGAAATACGGTGGCAAACGACGGTGCGATGCTGACCGCGACACGCGCGCCGGAACCGAGCAGTTCGCGGACCCGTTCGGTGTCTGTGCGGATGGTCTTTGCGTGTTGCGGACATTCGCGGACACACGTGCCGCACTGGATGCATCGGGTATCATCCACATAAGCCTGTCCGTCCCGGATCCGGATCGCCTTGACCGGGCAGACCCGGACGCACCGGTAACAGTCGCGGCAGTTGGCCGTCAGGGTATAGACGATGGGTTTGTGGCCGTTATCTGGCTGAAACATACCGCAACTCCTTTCCCGGAAATATACTTGTGATTTCTAGTCCTGTCCTCCCGGTACGGCGGCCGGATGCGGAGAGGGAGTCCGCCCGGCCCGGCCGCCCGGTTGGAATCAGTTGCCTGCCGTGCTGACGCGGGCCAGACAGCGCTGGATGGCTTCGATTGCTCTGTCCTTTGTGCATTGGAGCAGTTGCTCGCCGCCTACGTGAACGACGGGACCTTTTTTACATTCTTCGCTGCAGAAAGAGGCGGAGAGCTCAATGATGCCTTCCAGTCCCTGCTCCCCGATCCACTCGACGATGTCGCGGTAGAGATCCTGAGCACCGCGCAGGAAACAGCTCGTGCCAAAGCAGATTCCGACTTTGAGCCTGGCTTCCGGAGCGGAGAGGATCACAACCTCTTCCGATTCGATG
>CAZBKR010000143.1:0-4997 GCA_964492455.1 uncultured Oscillospiraceae bacterium | reverse complement strand
TCAGGCATATTCATCCTCCATAAATGATAAATGGAAAGGTTTCCCCTTCCATAAAAACCATGACGCGTTCATAGTATCAGCCCCGGACGGCCTTCGTCAAATGCACAAATCCATTGTAGCAGTTCGACGAATCCCCCCTGTGTGCCTCTACGGTTTTTTGGCTATTTTTCAAGTCTTACACCCGACAGATATGCATTGATAAACCCGTCCAGATCGCCGTCCATCACAGCCTGCACCGAGGTTACCTCGTATCCTGTACGATGGTCTTTGACCATGGTGTACGGGCAAAACACATAGGACCGGATTTGACTGCCCCAGGCAATGTCCATCTGATTGCCTTTGAGATCTTCGATCTTCTCCATATGAGCGGCTGTGGCCATCGCAAACAGCTTGGACCGGAGCATTGACATCGCGGTTTCCCGGTTTTGAGGTTGTGATCTCTCGGTCTGGCAGGATGTCACGACGCCGGTCGGAAGGTGGGTGATCCGGACTGCGGAATCGGTTTTATTGATGTGTTGTCCGCCCGAACCGGAAGCGCGGTAGGTATCGATACGCAAATCTTCGGGACGAATCTCGATTTTTATGCTGTCATCCAGCTCCGGCATCACCTCCAGAGAAGCAAACGACGTGTGCCTGCGGCCGGAGGAATCAAACGGCGATATGCGCACAAGACGGTGAACCCCCATCTCGGAACGTGTGTATCCAAAAGCATTTTCACCGATCAGCTGGAACGATACACTCTTGAGCCCTGCCTCTTCTCCCTCAAGGATATCGAGGATTTTGATCTCAAATCCGTGCCGTTCCGCCCAGCGGGTATACATCCGGAACAGCATTTCGTTCCAGTCCTGGGCTTCGGTACCGCCTGCCCCCGCGTGCAGGGTCAGGATGGCGTTGTTCGCGTCATACTCCCCTGTAAAGAGGGTTTCAAGCCGCAAGTTATCCATTTCTTCCTTGAGGTGCCCCATCCCTTCAGACAGTTCGGGTATAAGGCTGGTGTCTTCCGCCTCGTCGCCCAGCTCGCACAAAACGAGGAGGTCGTCCCGCTGCCGTTCCATTTTGTGAAACCGGTCCAGCTTCTTTTGCAGATTTTTTAGGCGGGTCTGGACCTTCTGGGCTTTGTCCGTATCTTCCCAGAAACCCGGTTCCTGCGCACGGGCTTCAAGCTCGGAGATTTCGTCCCCCAGGTGCTCGATATGCAGCGCTTTTTTGAGTTGCGCCAACGGTTCTTCCATCGCCTCCAGTTCCAGGCGGTAGGAATCGAATTCGATCATTCAGGTCTGCTCCTTTTCATAAAAGCGGCCAGTCGCGACATCGCTGTCATGATGTTCTCCATGGAGGCGGCATAGCTGATGCGCACATACCCTTCTCCCGCCGCGCCAAACGCACTGCCCGGAACGATCGCGACCTTCTCCTCGTACAAAAAGCGTTCGCAAAATGTCGCGGAGTCCAGTCCCGAAGGTGTGATGTCCGGAAACACGTAGAACGCGCCGAGCGGCTCAAAACAATCCAGACCCGCCTTCTGAACACCATCCAGCACGATCCGCCTGCGACGGTCATATTCCGCCGCCATCTGGAGTACCGGCTCATCGCAATTTTCAAGTGCTTCGATCGCCGCGTGCTGTGCGGTGGTCGGAGCGCACATGATGGCATACTGGTGGATTTTGTTCATCGCCATTAGCCACACAGACGGACCCACCGCGTAACCGATACGCCATCCCGTCATCGCAAACGCCTTGGAAAAGCCCCCGATGACGATCGTTCGGTCACGCATCGAAGGAAACGACGCGATGGAACAATGGGAGGCGGGCGCGTAAGTCAGTTCAGCATAGAGTTCGTCGCTTACCACCACCAGATCGTGCTGTTCAAAAAAGCGGACCAGCGGGATAAGATCCTCCCGTGTCATCACCGCTCCTGTCGGGTTGTTCGGATACCCCATGATAATCATTTTTGTTTTGGGGCTGACCGCGGCCTCCAACTGCTCGACACGAAGTTTAAAATCGTCTTCCCTCTGACAGTCAATAATCACAGGCACGCCGCCGGCCAACCGCACACAGGCTTCGTAGGAAACAAAACTGGGTTGCGGAACGATCACCTCGTCACCCGGATTCACCAGCGCGCGAATCGCCAGATCGATCGCCTCGCTGCCGCCAACCGTCACGACCGTCTCTGCGCGCGGATCGTAATGCAGTCCGTATTTGCGTTCGCTGTAACGGCAGATACTCTCCCGGAGCGCCATGAGCCCCTGATTGGATGAATAGTGGGTCTCCCCGTTCTTCAAAGAGTGGATACCGGCATCCACAATCTGCCAGGGCGTCACAAAATCGGGTTCGCCAATGGAGAGAGAAATCACACTGCCCTTCATTTCGTTGGCCAGATCAAAAAACCGGCGTATGCCGGACGGCGGGGTCGATTGAACGATCCCGGACAAGAGCTCCTCATGCTTCATAAAACGACGGCCTCCCGGTCGTCCGACGAGCGCGTCTCGAACACAGTACCCTCACGCTTGTATGACTTCAGAATGAAATGTGTCTGTGTCGACAGAACCGCTTCTACAGGCGCGATCCGTTCGGACACGAACATCGCGACATCTTTAAGAGTTTTGCCCTCCACGATCAGCATGAGGTCGTATCCGCCGGACATCAGGAAACAATCCTTCACTTCCGGGTAGCGGTAGATCTGCTGCGCAATCGCGTCAAATCCGTGGCCGATCTGCGGGGTCACGCGTACTTCGATCAACGCAGTGATCGCATCGCGATCGGTTTTGTCCCAATTGATGATCGATGTGTATCCCAGAATCACATGATCTTGTTCCAAATGCCGGATCACCTCGGCGATCGCCGTGGCGTCCTCATCGAGCATGACGGCGATCTGACCGGCATCCAATCTGGAATTCTTCTGCAACAGTTCCAAAACACGCTCGTCCAAAGACATAGGTGACCCTCCCGTTCTTGATGTGGATTGATTTTAACAGCATTCAGTCAGGCTGTCATCCAAGGGGAGATGAAGCCCGTTACACATGGTATATCAAGCGGATGCATCAGTCGCGGGATTCCTCTGATTCTTTCACACGCATCCCGGGAAGGTTCTCCTGCTGTTTGAACACAATAAAGTAAAGCCCGCCCATCAGCCGGCCGTGCATCAGTGTCAGAGCGGCGGAAAAGAACCCGCCCAATATCCCGTCGACCCAGACGTCCGCGGGCAAAAACATCAGAAAAAGGTTGCGGACCATACCGATTAAAAATGTAACCAGCAACAGGCAGTTGAAAATATAGAACCGGTGACCGCGGGTGTGGGTAAAGCTCCGGTTGACCGCCCACATCATTTTCATCGAGGTGCGCGACAGCAACAGGGGTAGAAAATACAGGGTGAGAGCGCCGCCAACCAGCAGAAACAGGAGAATCAAGGTCGATGTCATGGCGGACGACAGAAAGGAAATCCCGAAAAACATAAAGAAGAACGCCATCAGCCGGGGAAGGCTTTTCAGATATTTGACCACGCCGTCCCGCACTGTGTCGCCTTCGTGTTCCGCGACGTAAAAGGACGCGTACGCGAACGCGAACAAAAGCAGAAACAGGGATGACACCAGCTGCACACCTACCCAGATCATGGTGGCCTGTGAGATGGCCGGCATCCCTGCCTGCCCCGACGCCAGTCCCAACCCGGAATAGGGAGAAGACATCAGGTATTTGTAAATCTCTGCAAGGTTTTCCGCATCGCTGGGGAAAACACTGCGCAGGATACTTATCGCATACGCACACAAAAACAAGACTCGAACCAGGGTCTGGTTTTGCAGTCGATAAAATCGGAATGACTCTCGAACCAGCGCTAGCGGACGCATCGCTCCTCCAATTCCGTTCTGATCGTCCGGTTGAAGTTCGCGGCACCCGTCGACGTGACGCCGGGTGTCGCGCTCACTCCTCGGCGGCGCCAATTACCAGATCACTGCAGACCTGCCCGCCAAGGATGTGTTCTTCGACCACACGTTTTGCTTTGTCCGCATCCATGCGGACATAGGTCGTCTTCTCACCGGAAGCGTCCACGATCTCAACAATGGGCTCCAGTCGGCAGACACCGATACATCCGGTAGAAATCAGGGAAACGTCGGCAATCCCTTTGGCGGCGAGTGTTTCGCGGATCGCGTTGTGTACCGATTTGGCACCGGCGGCGATGCCGCAAGTTGCCATACCAACCAGCACGCGCATGCGATGTGCGCCTTCCGCGCCGGTTTTCATCTGTACAAGCGTGTTGTCCCGGATGGTCTCGAGTTCGGCGATGGTTTTCATGTTGGCTCTACCTCCAGATGTTCACTTGTGTATTCAGCGTACCGGTTCGGCAGGATGTGCCGGAAGGCCGCCCGAATGTCCCGAAGTATTATAGCACTGGTTTCGTGGCCGATACAATGATGTGCAAAGAAACAAAAAAAGCCTCTTGAATTCCTAAAAGACCGTGTGATATGATAGCACTCACGGATAGATTGTTGTCAGACCGCATCCACTGTCCATGAAGGGTATCCCCTGTAATGAACTGGAAAGCACCTGTCTTCAACCCAAATCCGACATTTTTGGGAGGTACCCGTACATGCCAGACAAAATGATCGTTTGCAGGGATTGTGGAAACGAGTTCGCGTTCACCGAAGGCGAGCAGGCGTTCTACAAAGAGAAGGGATTCGAAAATGATCCTGTTCGCTGCCCCGACTGCCGTCGCGCGCGCAAACAGGCCCGTCGCCAGGACAACGGTGGATACGACAACAGATATTGATCCGTCCGACCTAGAACGACTGGAAGCCACCCGATCGGGTGGCTTCCTTTTTTGTCCAAAATCGTATACCCTCAATAACGTATAAAAAGGATCCTGCCGATCCGGACCCGAAAGGCGGCACCTATGCACCAGGACACGTTTTCCATCCATCCGGACTTGCTGTATCACATCCCGTCCGGAGAACACGCGCCGGACCGGTTGCGCGAGACACTGGCGGCACGACCCGAAATCCGGTTTGT
>CAZBKR010000142.1:0-4998 GCA_964492455.1 uncultured Oscillospiraceae bacterium | reverse complement strand
GACCAGGCGGAAGCCGGCGACAACATCGGTGTTCTGCTTCGCGGCGTGACCCGCAGCGAAGTCGAGCGCGGACAAGTCGTCTGCAAACCCGGCTCGATCAAACCTCATACCGAGTTCACCGGTCAGGTCTATGTTCTGACCACCGCGGAAGGCGGCCGTCACAAGCCCTTCTTCACCGGCTATCGTCCGCAGTTCTACTTCCGTACCACGGACGTGACCGGCGTGGCGCATCTGCCCGAAGGCGTTGAGATGTGCATGCCTGGTGACCATGTCACCATTTCCGTCAGCCTGATCACCCCGATCGCGATGGAACCCGGTCTTAAGTTCGCCATTCGCGAAGGCGGCAAGACGGTTGGTTCCGGTACCGTTTCCACCATCTCCGAGTAAACGTACCCCCGGCTCCGGCCGGCGAACGCAATCAGGAGGCCGCTTCCGCAAGGGAGCGGCCTCTTTGTGTCTACAGTCACGTTCCATGCACGGTGCAAACGGTATAATAGGGGAACATCAAGTTTTATCAAAAATCCTGAACATGATCAAAGGCGGTTCCTATGAGCAACGACGACACATCGAAAACAACAGAACTCGACACCGGCGACAAGGCAATGCCCCAATCTGATGTCAAAACAGTGCGCAGACGCAAACCGGCCACCCGGAAACGGACGAAAGCGGGCGGGTCACGCGAAGCTTCGATTGTGTTGCATCTTCCGTTGGTTCCATTGCGCGGAACCAATGTGTTTCCCAGACTCTCCCTGACCTTTGATGTCGCACGGGAAGGTTCGCGCAAAGCCATCAAAGCGGCAATGGCCGGAGACCAGATGGTTTTCCTGGCCACCCAGCGGGAATTGGAAATCGAGTGGCCGGATCGCGGTGATCTCTTTGACATCGGATGCATCGCGCGGATTCGGCAGGTGCTTGAGATTCCGGGCAACGATACGATAAAGGTATTGGTGGAAGGACATGCAAGAGGGCATCTCGACACTTTCCTGTCGGGATCGCCCCAGATTGTCGCAGAAGTACGCAAAGCGGTGGTTACGGTTCCCGAACAGGCGGAGCTGGCACTGGAAGCATACCGGCGGCAGATGATCAAGGCCTACGAGCGGTATGCGATGACCAGCGGGAAGCTCTCTCCGGAAGCTTTGGTGACCATTAATAATATTCACGACGCCGGTCAGGTGGCGGATACAATCGCGGCCAATGTTTTTGCTTCCTATACCGACAAACAAGCCATCCTGGATGCCATCGACCCGTTGGTGCGGGCCGAACGCGTATTGGAGATGCTCGCGCATGAAAACGGGATCGCAACCATTGAGAAGGAGATCGGGGAGAAAGTACGTGCCAGCATAGAAAAAGGGCAGAAGGAGTACTATCTCCGCGAGCAGTTGCGCGTCATCCAGACGGAGTTGGGAGAAAGGGAAGGGAGCCAGGAGGAGGTTGACGCACTGTTGACGCTGCTGGAACAGACGGCAATCCCGGCAGAGTATAAACCCAAGGTGGAAAAGGAAATCCACCGGTTGGCCAAACTGCCATCCGCGTATCCGGAAGGTTCGGTGTTGCGAACTTATCTCGACACGGTGTTTGAACTTCCCTGGGGCAAAACCGACAAAGAGCGCCTCGCCATCCCGTATGCGCGGCGTGTCCTTGACCGGGACCATTATGGCCTCCAGAAAGTAAAGGAACGCGTGCTGGAGTATCTTGCGGTGCGAAAATTGCGTACAGAATCCGGTGATCCTTCCATGAAAGGGCCTATTTTGTGTTTTGTTGGTCCTCCCGGTGTCGGAAAAACGTCAATTGCGAAATCGATCGCGAATGCACTGGGCCGCAAATATGTCCGCATGTCGCTGGGTGGAGTGCACGACGAAGCCGAGATCCGTGGACACCGGCGCACCTATGTGGGAGCGATGCCCGGCCGGATTCTCAGCGCGATCCGCCAGGCGGGTACGGACAATCCGTTGATTCTGCTGGACGAAATCGACAAACTCGGCAACGACTACCGTGGCGATCCTTCCTCCGCACTGCTGGAGGTACTCGACCCGGAGCAGAACTATTCGTTCCGGGACCATTACCTGGAGATCCCCTATGATTTGTCCCATGTCTTGTTCATTACGACTGCGAATACCGTAGATACCATTCCGCAGGCGCTCTATGATCGCATGGAGATCATCAACCTGCCGGGTTATACCGAGGCCGAGAAAATTGAAATCGCATCCAGACATCTGCTTGCCAAACAGATGCAGGCCAATGCGATCCCCGCGGAACGCCTCAAGGTTGGTCGCAGCGCACTCAAAGGCCTGATCGAGTGGTATACCCGGGAGGCCGGGGTGCGTCAGCTCGAACGTGAAATTGCCCGGTTGTGCAGGAAAGCCGCTATCCGGATGGCGGAAAAGGGAGAGGATCAAATCCGGATCGAGCGAAAAGACCTGGAAGATCTGCTCGGGAAAAGGATTTTCCGGTTTGACATGGCGTCACATGTGGATCAGGTTGGAGTGGCGACCGGGCTGGCCTGGACCAGCGCGGGTGGTGACACACTGTCAATCGAAGTCAATGTAATGCCCGGCAGCGGACATCTGGAACTTACCGGGCAGTTGGGGGATGTGATGAAGGAATCCGCCAAGGCCGCGATCTCATATCTCCGCTCTCTGGCCCCTTCCCTCGGCCTGGCGGAAGACCATTTTGCCACGCATGACATACACGTGCATGTTCCGGAAGGCGCAACGCCGAAAGACGGCCCTTCTGCCGGCATCACGCTTGCGACCGCCTTGTATTCGGCACTGACCGGCAGACCGGTACGCCACAACGTCGCAATGACCGGGGAGATCACGCTCCGGGGGCGGGTGCTGCCGATCGGCGGCCTCAAGGAAAAAGTGATCGCGGCGCGGCGGGCCGGAATCGACACAGTGCTGGTGCCCGAAGAGAACACCCGCGATGTCGACGAAATTCCTGCCGCGGTATTAAAGCAGGTAAAGATTCAATACGTCTCCAGTGTGTCCGATGTATTTCGATTGGCGCTGGCTTGACACCTCCATTGCGTCCGCTTCTGCAATGCTGTGCCCGGTGAGGAGACGCATGGTATAATTCTGGTTGTCGTGTCCCGGATCCGCACATCAATCATTACGGAGGTCAATGATCATGCATGACTTGATCGAAAAGGTGCTGGCTGCCAATCTGCTGCTGCCCCGGATGGGTCTTGTGGTTTTTACCTGGGGAAATGTCAGCGCGATCGATCGTGCCAGCAATCTGATTGCCATCAAAGGAAGTGGCATTCCATACGAGGAAATGACCGCCGCCGATATCGTCGTTGTGGATTCAACCGGGAAGATGGTGCACGGCAACCGGCGTCCCAGCAGCGATCTGGAGACCCATCTTGAACTGTATCGCCGGTTTCCTTCTGCCGGAGGTGTCGTACACACCCATTCGCGCTGGGCGACATCCTGGTCGCAGGCTTGCCGTGATATACCGCCTTACGGGACGACGCACGCCGATACCTTTTATGGCCCCGTACCATGCACCCGTCCTCTTACGGATGCTGAAATCAACGGTGCCTACGAGTTGGAGACGGGACATGTTATCGCCGAGACCTTCGAAACCAGAGGGATCGATCCAGCAGCCGTTCCTGCCGTCCTGGTCGCGGGTCACGGACCGTTTGCATGGGGTAAAGACGCGCTGGATGCGGTAGAACACGCCGCCATCCTCGAAGAGTGTGCCCGGATGGCCTCCCATACGGAGAACATTGCCTCAGTACCCGTCCCCATCTCTCAAACGCTCCTGGATCGGCATTATCTGCGAAAACATGGGAAAAATGCCTACTACGGGCAAGGCGGGGATTCCCATGCTGTCTGACCCGCTGGTCGCTTTTCTGATCACCAATGCAATCGGAGCGGTGGGAGGCATCCTGCTGTATCGGTTGAAGGTACCTGCCGGCGCGATGATCGGCGCGATGATCGCGGTCATGCTCTTCAATATACTGGCGGAATCAGCCCTCTATCCGGATGAAATCCGGAAATACGTGCAAATAGCATCCGGTATCCTGATCGGGAGCCGCATTCGCCGAAAAGACGTCGGCGAACTCCGGCAGGTCATCGTTCCCAGTCTGCTTCTTCTGGTCGGGATGTTTATACTCAATCTCTCGTTTGCTTTTCTTTTTACGCGGTTCGGCAATCTGGATATCAATACGTCCCTGTTTGCTGCAGCACCGGGCGGTATGTCAGATATGGCACTCATCGCAGAGGATCTCGGTGCCAACACCGCCCAGGTCGCCATGCTCCAACTGGCCCGGATTCTGTTCATCATTTCTCTGTTCCCTCTTTTATTTAAATGGCTCGCAGCGCGGGGGTGGCGCTTTGTTCGACCCGCCGGCTGGAAAGAGAAACGATCCGGTGGCCGTTTTGCCGGCGTAGCGGCCTGTGACACAGATCCGCTGTCGCCCTCTGCGGAGGAGTCCGCGGAGACGGTGGGAAACGCTGCCCCGCAAGCGAACCGACCACGTTTTCACCTGCGGTCAGTCGCAGGCTCGTTGAAAATGCAACCTGAAAACGCCGGCCGTCTTATGTTGACACTGGGTGTCGCGGTGGCCGGGGGGCTCTTGTTGAGCCAGGTGGGCATTCCAGCCGGCGCGATGATCGGGTCGATGCTGGCGACCGCAGTGCTTGGAATTTCGACCGGTAAAGTGTTTTTCCCGGTTCGATTCCGGCCAGTGATCCAGATCTCGGTCGGCGCTTTTCTCGGTGCGCGTATGACATATGACAGTCTGTTATCCCTGCAGGATCTTGTCGTTCCCGCCGGGATCATGCTGGTGGGCATGCTGGTTGCATCACTTGGATTCGGGTACCTGATCCACCGGATCACGGGATTGTCTCTGCCGACTTGTTTCCTGGCCTGCACACCGGGTGGTCTGGCTGAGATGTCTCTGATCGCGGAAGAGCTCGGCTGCGATGCGCCTAAAGTGGCAGTCATGCACACCTTTCGTCTGATGATGGTGATCCTTCTGTTTACTACTTTATT
>CAZBKR010000141.1:0-5017 GCA_964492455.1 uncultured Oscillospiraceae bacterium | reverse complement strand
TCCCTGTTTGAGGACAATGCGGAACACGGACTGGGCATGCACCTGGGCGTCAAACAGATCCGGGCCCGTGCAATCGCCAACACGAAAGCGCTGATCGAAGCCGCTCCCGATGCCGGCCTCACAGCCGCGGCACAGGCCTGGCTGGACAATCTCGAGAACAGCGAGACCACCCGTACGGTCAGCGACGCATATGAAGCCGCACTCAAAGCCTACAAGGGCGAAGCGCAGAAAGATCTGGTCGCCGCACTCGTCAAGGATGCCGACTATCTGGTGAAGCGCTCGACCTGGATCATCGGCGGCGACGGCTGGGCGTACGACATCGGATACGGCGGACTCGATCACGTCCTGGCCACCGGTGAAAATGTCAATGTACTTGTGCTCGACACCGAGGTGTACTCCAATACCGGCGGACAGGCCTCCAAGTCGACCCCGACCGGCGCGATCGCCCAGTTTGCCGCCGGCGGCAAGCCGATCAAGAAAAAGGATCTCGGCATGATGGCGATGAGCTACGGTTATGTGTACGTGGCGCAGGTCGCCATGGGAGCGAGCCAGAACCAGGTGCTTAAAGCGATGCTCGAAGCCGAAGCTTATGACGGCCCCTCGCTCGTCATCGCGTACTCGCCCTGTATCAACCACGGCATCCGTGGCGGACTGACGATCTCGCAGCGTCGTGAAAAGGAAGCCGTCGACAGCGGATACTGGCACCTGTACCGGTTCAACCCGCTGCTCAAGGCGGAAGGCAAGAATCCGTTCACGCTCGATTCCAAGGAACCTGCCGGTTCGTATACCGACTTCCTCCGCGCCGAGGTCCGGTACAACAGCCTGTTCCAGAAGTATCCCGCGGAGCACGTCGAAGCCATCTTCGAACAGGCCGTTGCCGCATCCAAAGAACGCTACGCGTCTTACAAACGGCTGGCTGACAACGCCTGACCGGACGGGGTGGATCACCCACACGAACACTATTGATCGGGAGGCCGTCCGGGGAACCGGGCGGCCTTCTTGTATCCCGGTCAAACGGTCGGCCGGGAGTGATATAATCGAAATTCATACAGGCGAAAGGAGAGGTGCGGATGCAGCTCGAGGAAAACCAGAAACTTTTTTTGTCCGACACACTCGTACCGGACATTTTTATCCTCGAGTATCTGCCGTCGCTGGGCGGGCTCGCCGTCAAGGTCTATATTTACCTTTTGATGGCCGCGCGAAGGCGCCGAACCGTCACGGAAACCGATCTGGTCCGGCGGATGGATGCGGACATGGACGCGGTCAAAGCCGCGTTCGTCGAACTCGAGGCTGCAGGACTCGTAGAGCGTATGGACAAAGGATATGTGATCACCGACATCAAGGCGGCCGAACTGGACCGTGTCTACCGTCCCAGAACCTCCTCCTCCCCTGAGGAGTCAGAGGCCGCAGGGACCCGGGATCCCGCCCGTTCCAAACTGATGGCGGATATCTCCAAAACCTTTTACCAGGGGCTGATGTCCCCTTCCTGGTTCGGGGTGATTGACAACTGGTTTGACAAATACGGGTTCGAACCGGAGGTGCTGTATTCGCTGTTCCAGGTGTGCAAGCAAAACAACAAGCTCGGCAACAAAAATTACGTCGCTTCGGTCGCGGAGGACTGGGGACGCCGGGGAATCACGACCTTTGCCGCGCTCAACGCACATTTTGCAGCCCGCGACCGGGTGCGTGCGGCAGGTCGCCAGGTGGGGAAAAAGCTTCGCAAAAACATCAGCGAATATGACGAAGAATACATCGCAAAATGGATCGATAAATTCGGATATCCAATCGAGATCATCGACATCGCATTGCGCCGCGCGGTCAAAATTGCCAATCCGAACATGGCGTACTTTGACGGAATCATCACCGAGTGGTTTTCACATGGTTTGAAAACCGCGGAGGAAATCGAAAAATTCGAACGTGACAAGCTGGCGCGCAAAGCCGCCGAACGTGCGGGGATCCAGACGGGCGCTACGTCACGAGGCAACCGGAAACCTGCGAACGTGGGAAATTTCCAGCAGCGGGAGTATTCAGACGATTATGTCGATTCCCTGTATGAAGATGTGACCGGACTGGCCGGACAAGAGAGACAGGAGACAACCGATGGATCGGATCGCTGAAGAGACCGAACATAGAATCGCGCAAACTTATGCAGCGTTACGGCAAAAGGCAAACGACGCGGTGGCCGGTCGCATCCGGACTGTTCACGCAGCCCATCCGGAACTCGCGGAACTGGACCGTGCCCTGTCTCAAGCCGGATCCGAACTGTTGCTGCGATCCCTGTCACCGGATCCGTCGGAAGCGGATGCCGCACGGCATCGTTTGCGTACACTGCAGGAGCGCCGGCTGGACCTGGTCAGTCAACTGAAACTGGATCCAGCCTACGACCGGCCGAATCCGACGTGTTCCCTGTGCGGCGATACCGGAAAAACGAAAGAGGGGGTCGTATGTACCTGTCAGGACCGGCTGCGTTCGAAATATCTGACAGAGGCATCCGAACTGGGATCTTTGGTCACCTGTACGTTCGACGTCCACGACGACAGTTTATTCGAAGATGCCGTCCGCACAGACCGGGACAAAGCGGACGTATCTCCGCGTGTCCAGATACAGGGGATACGCGCCGCCTGCCGCTCCTATGCGCGGGAAGCGGCGGCCGGAGGAGAAGCGCGCGACCTGCTGCTGGTTGGGAGCCCCGGTACCGGAAAAACATTCATGGCTGCCTGTATTGCCAACGAATTGATCGCACATGGCTGCTCTGTGCTCTATCTGCCCGCGCCGGTTCTGTTTGAGCGTCTGGCAAATCATCGGACGCTGTCCGCATCGTTCCGGCCGGACGAAGACCGGCTGGAGGAGGCGGAGCGGGAGCGGGAGGCCATCCTGGAGACCCGGTTACTGGTGGTCGACGACCTGGGAACCGAGTCGATTCAAACTCATACGCTGCCCGAGTTTTTGCAGATACTGGACCACCGTCACGGGGCGGGGCTCCGGACGGTTTTTTCCACCAACGTGGATCTGCAGACGCTTCGGCAACATTACGACGAGCGTCTCTGGTCCCGTCTGATCGGGCATTGTACGGTGTTGCGTTTCATCGGGGAGGATTTGCGGCTGCGTACCGCACGGATCCGCAGGCAAGGTAGCGTACGGGCTGGTACGCCGGACCGGGAATCCTGACATGCGTGTATTGTGCGGTACCGACGCCACCACCATCAGCCGTATTGCCCGTGCCCTGGAGCGGAACGGAGAGCGGTTTGCACAGCGCGTGTTCACCCCGGATGAAACGGCTTTCTGCGCTGCCTGCGGGAAGGGGCGCGACGCCTCACTTGCCGCGAGGTTTGCCGCAAAGGAAGCTGTGGCCAAAGCGCTGGGCACGGGGATGGCCGGGGGGGTGGCGCTAAGGGATATCGAAATCACACGTGCGCCTGGCGGTGCTCCGGAGGTTCTTTTGCACGGGGGAGCACTGGAGCGGTATGAAAAACTGGGGGGGTGCAGCCTCTCGATCAGCCTCACTCACGAAGGGGATCTCGCGATTGCCATGTGTGTGATCTTGTGCGAAGAACCGGTGAATCCACAAGGCGGGAAGGGCGGATGAGTCGCAGAAAGCTTCGTTCCAGACGGTTTCCCCTGTTTCGGCTACCTCTCGCGCGGCAACGCCGGCCTGGCGGGCGACGTCCCGGAACGGGTTTATTTCAGGACCCCGGCGCGATCTGGGATTTGCGCGGGCGGGATGCCTATGTCGATCCCGAACGCCGCAGACAACTCCCCAGATGGTTTGTGCCCTTTCTGGCTCTCGTTTTGATCGCGGTACTGGTCTTCTGGGGGGCTCCTGCCATTGTCGCCCGTCTGCGCAGCATATCCGGTCCGGACGGCAGCGGAGAAGGTCCCGCGGCAACCGTCTACGGACAGGCGGTATTGGTTGTGAAAACCCCGGTTGCGGATGTATTTGCGCTGGACGACTTACTGGCGCCCCGGACGACACAGGTCCTTTATAACGAACCGGTTAAGAGAACCCGTAAAACGGCAGCCTATGGATTTGTGGCAGTCCAGTTACCGGACGGGCAGGAAGGATTCATGCGTCAATCCGACCTGGTCGAGTCTCACGATTCGATCGAACCATCCTCCCATACCGCACGGATCCTGGTCACAGATCTGACCAAGCGCGTGTTCTCCCATGCGAGCAGCGGCACCCTGCTGGTTGAAACGGTGATGGGCACCCTGCTGTATGCTGATTATGCGGGGGACGGGGTGTTCCGTGTGACATTGCCGGGCGGAGACAAAGGGTGGATCGGTTCCAATGGCGTGATGGAGCTGCCTCTGGATGACAGTCCGGTTCCGCGTTCCGACAGCGGCCGTTTTTTTACCAACACCGCGCTCTCGTTTCTCAACGTGCCCTACGTGGAGAACGGGATCAGCCGGCACGGGGCTTGTCCGGAAGGGATTGCAAGGATCGCGGCCATGGTGAACGGTGTCGAGTTGCCGCGTTCGCTCCAGGGGCAGATGGGAGCGGGGGTAGAGGTCGAGGTCGAACGGGACGACAACGGCGATCCGGTCTATACGGGATGGATGCGGGGAGACCTGGTTTTTTTCTCCTCCCCGGAGGATCCGGAACGGCCCGGACGGCTGGGGATTTATGTCGACACTGCCCAGGTACTGACGTTCCGGACCGGACGATCCGACATCCGGATTCTGAATCTGCCGGACAACCCATCACTGGAAGACAACATCCTGGCGGTCCGCCGGATCTTTCCAGCCGGAGGATCCACAACCGGGGGGACTACAGACTAGAACGCAGACAAAAGGAGCATGCCCGGGAGACGCGTAAAAAGACCCGGAAACCATCCGGGTCTTTTCTGATAAACGAGCAGGAGTCAGAGAAATCAGGCTCTCTTGACCAGACCGGAACGCAGGCAGCGGGTGCATACATGCATCGTCCTGGGGGTGCCTTCGACGATCACCTTCACATTGCGTACGTTGGGCTTTTGCTGGATCAGCGCCCGACGGGAAATCTGAGAACGCGTGATGC
>CAZBKR010000140.1:0-5039 GCA_964492455.1 uncultured Oscillospiraceae bacterium | reverse complement strand
CAGGGTTTGCTGGATGTTGTCGATATCGTTGGTCACGCGGGACAACAGGTCACCGCGGGGCATGCTGTCAAACGTCCGGATCGGCAACCGGTCGAGTTTTTCATCTACATGTTTGCGGATCGCGTAGACGGTTTTCTGGGTAATCCCGGCCATAACCCAGATCTGGAACCAGCCGAAAAAGGCACTCAACAGATAGATCCCCACCAAAAGTCCCAGGATCCGTCCGATCCGTACATAGTCCACCTCACCGCCGATCACGATATCCATACCGGACAGCATGTCGGAGATCCGGGCGGCATCCCCTGCAGAAAAGGAAAGGAGGAGTGTCGTGACATCCGCCGCGGGCATTTGCGCGATCGAAGCAGCGATCGGAGCCAGGCGTTCGTCTCCGCGCGCGAGAATGGCCGCAGACACTGCTGCCGGGTCCACATCGCCCGTGGCTGCCATAGCAGCCAGTTCTTCACTTCCCAGCGCGTCCAGCATCAGCAGCAGCGTGTCTTTGTCGAGCCACGCGGGCACCGATCCGCCAAAGGCTTCCTCGACCTGACGGGAAACGATCCGGCTCATGACGCCATCGAACAGGATATTGGTTCCCCGGCCCATGATTTTAGGACCCGCAATCGAGAACACGACGCTGAGGACAGCTGAAAAGAGCACCACCGTCAATCCGACACGGAAGGGCTTGAGATAAGACAGAAGACGACGCATGGTCCCCTTGAAATCTTTGGCTTTCTCGACCGGACCGCCCATCCCCATCGGGCCGTGCATACGCCCCCCCTGCGGTCGCACCTGACGAGCCGGGCGGGTCTTTTCCATCTTGTCTCCATGCCGGCTCATACCATCACCTCCCCGGTACGGGGTGTCGCGTCCGGATCCCCTCCGGAAAACTGGGACGCAACAATTTCACGGTACACCTCGCAGGTTGCCATCAACTCGCGATGGGTTCCGATCCCCGCAATCGATCCTTCGTCCAGCACAAGAATCCGGTCGGCATGCAGGACCGTACTGATCCGCTGAGCAACAATGATCACCGTGGCATCACGGATTTCAGCCTGCAACGACCTTCGAAGTGCTGCTTCGGTCGCAAAGTCCAGCGCAGAGAAGCTGTCATCAAAGATATATACTTCCGGCCGGCGGACGATCGCTCTCGCGATCGCCAGGCGTTGACGCTGACCTCCGGAAACGTTGGTTCCCCCTTGCTCGACCGGAGCCTCGAGTCCCCCTTCCATCTCTTCAACAAAGGTCCAGGCCTGCGCTATACGCAACGCGTGGCGGACTTCCTCGTCAGTTGCCTCAGGCCGTCCATCGCGCACATTGTCAGCGATGCTTCCTCGAAACAGGAACGCCCGCTGGGGCACATACCCGATTCTTGCGCGCAGGTCGTCCAGTGCAAGCGACCGGATGTCCCTGCCTCCGACTTCAACCGAACCGTTTGTCACATCATAAAACCGCGGGATCAGCTGAATCAATGTGGATTTTCCACACCCGGTCGAGCCGACGACCGCTGTGATTTCACCGGGCTTAGAGACGAACGAGATGTCACACAACACCGGCTCTTCGGCTCCCGGGTACCGGAACCCGACTGCCCGGAACGCGAGGTGGCCGCGCATTTCAACTGCCGGTATCTCCGGTTGTTCCGGGCTATGGACGGTTGGGGATACGTGCAGCACGTCGCGGATTCGATCACCTGAGGCGACTGCACGCGGTGCCATGACCAGCATCATGACCGCCATGACCACTGACATGAGGATTTGCACGACATAGGTAAGAAACGCAGTCAGGTTTCCGATCGGCATGCCGGCATCGACCCGCTTCGCTCCGAACCAGATGATGGCTACGGAGGTCAGATTGAACAGCAGCATCATCAGGGGCATGATCACCGCAAACATGCGGCCGATGCGGATACCGACGTCCGAAAGATCCCGGTTGGCATCGTCGAACCGCCGGCGTTCGAGCGAAGTCCGGACAAACGCCCGGATGACCCGAACACCGCTCAGTTTCTCCCGCATCACCAGGTTGACCCGGTCGATGCGTGCCTGCATGGTCTTGAACAAAGGCAGCGCATGCCGCAGTACGAGCCCAATCGCGACCAGCATGACCGGAATCACGACCGCAATCAGGAGAGAAAGCTGCCGGTCCTGCCGCAAGGCCATGATCACCCCGCCGACCATCATGATCGGCGCGGACATCATCATCGTAAGTCCGGTGTGCACCAGCATCTGCACCTGCTGCACATCGTTGGTGCAGCGCGTGATCAGGGAAGGCGCACCGAAGCGGTCGAGTTCCGCCTGCGAAAACGATTCAACATGCCGGAAAAGCCGTGCGCGCAGATCCCGGCCGAACGACATCGAAGTAAAAGCGGAATAATAGGTTGCAAGCACCGATACGCAGGCCAGCACCAGAGAAACGAGCAACATTGCGCCGCCTCTGAGAAGGATATAGTCCGTATCCCCGCGCGCGATGCCGTTGTTGATGATGTCAGCGTTGAGGTCGGGCAGATAAAGGTTGGCGATCGACTGGCCGGTCAACAGCACCGTGACCAGCGCAATCCGCCATCCGTAGGGACGGAGCATGCGAAACAACTCGAACATGGAGTCCTCCTGTCGAGAGCAAGAGATCGGTTAGCGGGATTCCCCGAAGAGACGCTTGAGTGTCCACGCCATGTTTTCACCCAGTGTTGTCATTGTCTCCACCCCTTCGGGATCTTTTTCATAATCCCCGGGCTGGCGTGCGAGCGTCATGTTCCAGTAACTCGAACCGGGTACGATCATTTCATTGATGCCAAAAAAGAACTGGATGGCCGCATAAGTGAAGTTCGCGCCGGAACGGCGGACCGCGACGACAGGGGCGCCGACTTTGCGACGCAAAAAATCACCGTTGGCGCCGGCAACAAAACCACACCGGTCGATCAAGGCCTTTACTTCGGCTGTCACATTCGAATAGTAGGTGGGAGATCCGATCAGGATGCCGTCCGCGTCAGCCATCTGCGCGATGACTTCGTTCATGCCGTCATCGATCGTACAGCGCATATTCTTGTTTCTCCCGCAGGCACCGCAGGCGCGACATCCCGCATAGGTATGTCCGCCAAGCTGGATAAACGAGGTTTCGATCCCCTCCCGCTCCAGTACAGACAGCACCGTATGCAACGCATGGGCGGTATTCCCGTCCGGGCGCGGACTTCCGTTGATCGCAACCACTTTCATGTCGGAATCCTCCTTCGTGTGAGGTCACACGAAAGGACTATACACTCCACTCGAGTATTTTGTCTAGAAACGCTTTCAGCTCGGGGGTTTCGGGGTGGGCGAACAGATGGTCGGCCGGGCCGGACTCGACCGCGCGTCCGCCGGCCAGAAAAAGCACCTGGTCGCAGGATCTGTGCGCAAATCCCATCTCATGCGTCACCAGGATCAGATGCAGGCCGTCGGCTTTGAGTTCCGCGATCATGTCGAGCACTTCCGCCGTAAGCTCCGGATCCAGCGCGGAGGTCGGTTCGTCCAGAAGCAGCAGTCGCGGGCGTACAGCGACCGCTCTCGCGATTGCGATGCGTTGCTGTTGGCCACCCGACAGTTCGACCGGATACTTATGACCGTCTTTTTCCAACGAAAACCGGCGCAAATAGTGGAGTGCGGTTTCTTCCGCCTCTTCCCGGGATTGTCCAAACACATGAATCAGAGGAAGAGTGATGTTCTCGACCGCGGTCAGGTGGGGAAACAGTCCTCTGCTCTGAAATACAAATCCGATCGTGCGTTGGTATGCCTGCAGTCCGCGTCCGGCCCATTCTACAGGCGTGCCATCCAGCCGGAAACTCCCCGCAGACGGGCGGATCAGACCGGCAACTACACGCAGCAGGGTGGATTTGCCTCCACCAGACGGGCCAATGACCGCGAGCGCCTGGAAATCCGAACAATATGAAAGATTGTCCAGTACATCGATCCCGTTGGCGAAAGACAGCCGGATATCGGACAGTTCAATTCGCATACCGCACCTTCCTCTCCAGCCATTTGGTCGCCAGCGACACCGGGAAGGTCAGAGAAAAATACAATACTCCCAGTGAGAAATAGTTCTCGAACAGTGCAAAGGTCGCGGAACTCACCTCCGCGGTCGCCTGTGTCAGCTCGAACAGCGCAATAACCGACAACAGGGACGAATCTTTGATAATGGAAGCAAACTGCCCCGCGAGCGACGGAAGAATACGCGTGATCAACTGACGTAGAATCACCAGTCGGAATGTCTGCGCACGAGTCAGTCCGATCGCACGCGCAATCTCCGCCTGAGAGCTTTCGATGGAAGCCAATCCTCCCCGGATAATCTCCGAGATGTAAGCACCCTCAAAAATCGAGAGGATGACTACACCCGCGACCGTTCGGTTGTCGACCCCCCAGGCGGTTCCGATGATGTAGAAAAAGAGATAGATCTGGACGAGCAGCGGGGTGCCCCGGATGAACTCAACATACACGCGCGCAAGATAGGAGAAGAACAGCACACGCGAACGCAGCGCAAACGCCACCAGGGTTCCGAGCGCCAGGCTCGTCACCAGACTGAATACCGAAATCACGATGGTCATGCCGAACCCGGAGGCGATTCTGGAGCGGTACTCCCATACCACCCCAAACCGCAGATCCAGACCCAGCCGCTGGGTGGTAATCCAGAGGAACGCCAATACCGAGACAGCGACCAGAAACGCGTTCAATGCCTTCTTCGCCGCCGGATCCTTCTCTCCTTTTAGAAACAATCCACCCTTCACCAGGCGCACTTCCCGTCGCGCGTCATGGTTTTTCAAAGAAGAACTTCAGATTGTTGTCCCGGAAAAAGGCCTTCTCTTCCGCAAGATACTGATCCCCGAGCCGGTCGAATCCGCCTTCGGTGCGATATTCTTCGATGAACGTATTCATCTTGGCGACCAGATCTTCGTTCCCCTTTTTAAAGGCGGCACCCCATCCCTCCGCTTTTTGTCCGGGGATGTAAATGACCTGGGTGGAATCCTCGTACTGTACATAATTCTGATAGATCGACAACTGGTCGTACATGAACGCGTCGGC
>CAZBKR010000139.1:0-5085 GCA_964492455.1 uncultured Oscillospiraceae bacterium | reverse complement strand
CTCCACATGCTCCGTCCAGGGGAACATATCGACCGGTTGGACCCGCTTCACGAGATAACCGGCTTCCGTCAGCCTCCGGAGGTCCCGGGCCAGGGTCGAAGGTTCGCAGGAGACATAGACGATCCGTTCCGGCTGCACCCTTGCCAGCGTGTCGAGCAATCGGGGATCACATCCCCGGCGTGGCGGATCAAGCACAACCGATATGTTGGCAGCCTCGGCACCGGATTCCTCCAGTAGCGCCTCCAGTTCCTGTTCCGCGCGCCCCTCCACAAACCGCACCTGATCCGAGAGTCCGTTGCGCGTCGCGTTCTCAACCGCGTTCCGGATGGCGGACGGCTCGGACTCGATCCCGACCACATGAGGAGCTCGACGAGCCAGATAACAGGAGATCGTCCCTGTCCCGCAGTACAGGTCGTATACCGTATCGATCTCATCCACGACCGCCCACTCCGCTGCGGTTCGATATAACCTCTCCGCCTGTGCGGGATTGACTTGGAAAAAGGAAGCGGGTGACAATCGGAAAACCAGCCCGTCCAGGGTTTCTTCGATCTCTTCACTGCCATGCACACACAACCAGGTGTCACCCAGGATGCGCGCCCCCGGCTCGGGCTGCGCGTTGAGCATCAGGCCGGACAGGCAAGCTCCGATATCTGCTAACGCCTGCTCCATCTCGGTCGCAAGCCCTGGCAATCCCGCTAGCACCGGTGCACCATACCCGTCGTCCAGATCCGCGCAGGCGAGGACCAGCGTGACCTGGACTTCGCCGGAGAGGTGGCCGGTGCGTACGACCAGGTGCCGCACCAGCCCGGTCCGGTCAGTGTCATCGTAGGCCGGGATCTCTTCGCGTTCCATCCAGGCCAGAACCGCCTTCCGGACCGCAATACCCGCGGGATGCTGGATTTGACAGTCGGTAAACGGGATCACCCGGTGAGAGGAACGGGCGAAAAAGCCGATGCCCTCCGGCCGGACCGGCAGGGCGACTTTGTAACGCGAGTACATCGGATCTTCCATACCAAGTGTCGGCTGTGACAGGGATTCCGCATCGGTCACCTTGCCGATCCGGGTCAGGGCGTCCACCACGAGCTTACGTTTCCAGACGAGTTGCGCGGGATAGGACATGTGCTGCATCGAGCATCCGCCGCAGCGCCCGAAGTCCGGACAGAACGGGTTCACCCGGTCAGGAGAGGACGCCTCGAGAGAAAGCACCACCCCTTCGGTATAGGAAGTATGACTGCGTACGATCCGCACCCTCGCACGGTCGCCCGGAAGAACTCCCGGGATAAACACAGCGACCCCGTCAGGCGTTCTGCCAACCCCGCGCCCATCGTGTGTCATCCCTGTAATGTCGATCTGGCAAGGCTTTCCGGTCTCGTCCGTCATGCGTGCACCTCGATTTGTGATTTGTGATATATTATAGCTACTTTTGACCCCGGGGGGATTACTGCCAATGTCTGTCAAAAAGCGCGTCCCCGAGTCCGGGCGGGTTGCTACGCGAGTTCGTCAGTATGACAACGCCTACGGTCAGTATCGCGCGGAAAAAACCAACAACATCGTTCGCAAGGAACTGATGCGCCAGGTCAAGGGAAAGCCGTCCCGTTCGTTCGCGTCCGAGTCGGTAGCCCGTTCCGGATGGATCGGAATCGCACGAGCCGTCAAGCTTGTGATTGCGGTCCTGCTTGTTGTTGTGTTCTTTTTCGGAGGGATCGGAGGCGGCATCCTGTTCGGATATATCCAGACCGCCAAACCGGTTTCTCTGGACGCGATCTATCAGGCCGACGATATTCAGTCTACCAAGATCTATGACGCCAATGGGAATCTCATGATCACGCTCACCGGAAGTGACAACATCAACCGGGAGCAGATCACCTATGCGGACATCAAAGACACCTATATCGACGACGCTTTTATCGCGATTGAGGATGAACGGTTTGAAGACCACATCGGGATCGACCCCAAGCGGATCGGGAGCGCAATCCTGAGCGCGCTGGTCGGCGGGGGTTCCTCAACCCATGGCGGATCCACGATTACACAGCAGACTGTCAAGATGATCACCGGAGCGGACGAGGTGTCAGCCCAGCGCAAGATCGGAGAATGGGCCAAGGCGATCAACATGGAGACCCGCTTTTCCAAGCAGGAGATCATGCAGCTGTACCTGAACCTGGTTCCCATGGCCAACAGCTATGTCGGGATCCAGTCCGCCTCCAAGGCGTATTTTGGCAAGCCCGCTTCCGAATTGACGCTCGCGGAGAGCGCATTCCTGGCTGGTGTACCCAAATCCCCCTCCTATTTTAATCCACTGACGGAATCCGGGCTGCGCAACGCCATGCGGCGGCAGCGGATCGTGTTGGGCAAGATGCTGGAACTCAAGCGCATCACCCAGGCCCAGTACGATGAGGCACTCAACACCGAACTGCGCATTATCAAGAAAACCGAGGAAACCTCAGCGACCAAGATCACTTCCTATTTCACCGATTATGTCATCAAGACCGTAATCGACGATCTGGCGGCAAAGAGGGGCTGGAGCCTCTCGCTGGCGGAATCCGTTTTGTACAACGGCGGGCTCAGTGTGATGACCACAATGGATCCTGCGGTGCAGCAGGCGGTCGACACGACATTCAACACTGAACCTCTCTTCGTGCGCAGCAAAGATGCGGTGGCGGATTATCCGGAACACGCGCAGGCCGGCATGGCGGTTATTGACCAGCACACCGGACAGATCAAGGCGTTGTACGGCGGGTACGGTGAAAAAGCAGTGAGCCGGGCGTTCAACCGCGCGACAGACATTGAGCGCCAGCCCGGATCGTCCATCAAACCCATCTACGTCTATGGACCTGCGATCGATCTGGGATACATCACCGGCGCCACCGTCATCGAAGACAAGGTTCTCTATCTCAATCCCGAGAAGCCATCCACTCCGTATCCACAAAACGTCATCAAACGGTATCTGGGTAACCTGACCGTGCGTCAGGCAGTCATCTACTCCACCAACACGGTCGCGGCCCGCGTCTGGAAGGAAATACTGGGCGGTGAGAACGCCCTCTACTACCTCAACCGTCTGGGCATCAACCGGCTGTCCGAGAATTATGTCGCGACTGCGCTGGGCGGCTTTAACCAGGGCATGTCGCCGCTGGAGATGGCCGGAGGGTATACCGCGCTCGCCAACAACGGTTTGTATACCAAGCCCTATGCCTACACGGAGGTCATCCATCCGGACGAGGGTGTGCTGTTGGACAATAAGTCGCCTGAATTCACATCGGTATTTAAACCCGAGACCGCGTTTATGATGACTGAAATTCTGGTGGAAACCGTCGAATCCTACGGTGGCCAGTACCGTGTCCTCAACGGTTCGGGCGAATACATCCGCGCCGGGGCGAAGTCGGGTACCACCGACGAGAACGTGGACCGCTGGCTGGTCGGATATACCCCCTACTACACCGCAGCGGTGTGGTACGGGTACGACAACCTTCTCACCACCATCTCGGTGCCTTCACAAGACCACAATTCTCCGTTTGACATCTGGTTCGACGCCATGACCCGGATCCATGCCAGCCTCCCGCCCAAGAGTTTTGATGTCCCCTCTGCGATCCGGGGTGTCAAAATCTGTCGAGCATCCGGACTGTTGCCGGTCGAAGGACAGTGTCCGAATGTGATCACCGAATATTTCGTCGCAGGCAGCCATTTGATTCCGAGTCAATCCTGTACGGTTCATGCCCCCACCCCGACACCGACACCGATGCCGACAGCTCCGATCGACCCGAACGCCACACCTGCCCCCAGCGGGCCGCCCGCGCCACCGCCAGCCGGATGAACCGAGCCACGGTCTATTGTTGAATTAAGGAAAACACGCGCGGAGTTCGGTTGTCTCCGCGCGTGTTTGATATGTAGTCAAATTGTGTGGTCGATGGTGGACCAAGACCCGGACGAAAGCCTTTGCTCAGGCTTTCTGCGCCGCGAACATGGTCCCGACCTCCGCGCCTGCCACAACGCGTCCGATGACATCGGCGGAAGCCCCGTTGGCGATCACCATGTCGATCCCGGCGCGTGTCGCGATCCGGGCGGCTTCGATCTTGGTCGCCATTCCGCCGGTGCCGCGCGAGGATCCGGTGCCGCCGGCCATCCGGCTGATGTCGTCCGTGACTTCCGCGACATAGGGGACAAGACAGGCTCGTTCCTCCTTGCGGGGATCGCAATCATAGAGTCCGTCGATATCGGACAGCAGAATCAGAAGATCCGCTCCGACCAGCTCCGCCACGATCGCGGACAGCGTGTCATTGTCCCCGAAGGTACCGTTGTGAAGGATCTCATGGGTAGAAACAGAGTCGTTCTCGTTGACGACCGGAATGACCTCTTTTTCCATCAACGCTTCAAATGTGTTGATCGCGTTTTTACGTGTGATTTCGTCTTCGATGTCGTCCCGGGTCAGCAGAATCTGGGCGGCTACATACCCGTACTCTCCGAACAGCTTGCTGTAGATGTTCATCAGCTCACATTGCCCGACCGCGGCGACCGCCTGTTTATCGCGGACCGACGCGGGCTTGCGTGACAGCCGCAGTTTGCCCATACCCATCGCGATCGCGCCGGACGAAACGAGGATGACCTCGCGTCCCTGGTTGCGCAAATCCGAGATCGCGCGGCACAGCCGGTCCAGATTGGTGAGGTGCATGCGGCCGTTGTCGTACGTGATGGTGGTGGTGCCCACTTTGATGACGACCCGATGGGCGTCTGATAACCTGGCGCGTGACGTGGACATGGAAAAACCCTCCTGCTGTCAGCGGTTGCGGGATTTCCATAGAATATAACGCGCCGTGCTAAAAAGCAAACCACATGCGCCGGCGATAGGTACAGAGCGGTTCTTAGCCCAATCCGGGACCGCTCGCCCCGCCGGAGCCCTGTATGCGTTCCCCCGCCATCTCACTGAAACTCATGTTCATCATGAGAGCGCGGACGACGTCGGTGTTGGCATCCTTGTCGTCTGTCCCCAGCATTTTTGCCAGCATGCTCCGGGCGATCGGATGCCCCTGTGCCGCCGCCTTCTGAAACCAGACGGCAGCCTCGGTACGGTTCTCTTTGCCTCTGGATATGTAT
>CAZBKR010000138.1:0-5109 GCA_964492455.1 uncultured Oscillospiraceae bacterium | reverse complement strand
ACCCGACGGGTGCTCATCTCCCCGATCGGACGCCCCGCGGCTTCGAGGATCAGGCGTCGGCGCGTGTCGTCGTCCTCCGCGAGGGAGGCAGCGACCGCTTCCGGGGTGGTCCCGAGCCCGCGCGGGAACCCGGCATGTGCCATCACGGCCCCGTCGTTCCACCATGTGCAGAGCAGCGCAGCGTCCTCCGGTCTCGCCTGCCGGATGGTCAGGATCCCTTCAGACAGCGGAAGCACGGGAAGCGGGAGCGCTGCCCGAGCCGCGGCTTCGACCGCCTGCAGGGAAGGAGTAAACAGATCACTCGCGTCCGCACCGGGAGGCGGGAGAAACACGGTAACGGGATCATCGGCGGGGAGAAGGTCACCCGGGGAAGGGGGGACTGGAGCGTTGGACGGGTTGAGGAGGGCTGGCGCAAACGGGTCGGTGAACCCCGCGTAGCTGTCGGTTGCTGCGACGGCGGGCGCAGCCTCCCGCGCGAGGTCGGTGGGTACAGCGGGATCGACGGGAGTGGAGTCAGCGGATGTGGACGCAACCGCATCATCCGCGTGCCGCTCGAGACGGCGGTACTGGACCGCGTAGAACGCGAGCGCTGCCAGAAATCCGGCCACTAGCCAGAACGGAACCCCGCGGATCCCCGGGACGCCGTCCAGCAGGGAGATTTGCCGTGTGATGGACAGCAGGACCGCAACCAGCGCGACCAGACCCGCGACTTCTCCGAGGATCCCGCCGAGCGAACGAAGCATCGCTTCCCGGTTGCCCTGCTGTCGCGCGAGCCGGACGGTGCGCAGTGCAGACAGGATCCAGTCGAGGTGCCGGCGTGCGGCGAAAACCCCGATGCCGAACCCCAGTAGCAGGGGGAACAGCGCGGTCAGCAGCATGCGGGTCACCGGGTCGGACAGCAGGGAGGAAGTCAGGGTCGCAACCATACAACAGGCCTCCGGAGAAAAAAGCGGACGGCGGTTCCCCTCCATTATCCGTCAGGAGGGGGGGAAACCGCACGTCCGCAATGTCCGAAAAGCGAAGGTCGGGAAAAGTTAACGGAGATGTTTGGATTTTTGCCCTGCGCGTCGGCGGAACCGCGTCACAGCACCCGCTCCGGCGGCCGCGAGCAGAAGTGCGCCTGCCAGCGCGGTTGCGCCGGAGGCCGGCCCGGGTTCTCCGGTCGGCGGGAGAGGGGACGTCGGCGGGGAGGAGGGGGATCCCGCACCCCCCGTGGCTGAAGCCCCGGTGGTGACCTGCGGCTCGCCGGAGGTCGTGGTTGCCGTCGTGGCCGCGGAGGTCGGATCCCCGGTCGTGGCTGCCGTCGTGGCCGCCGTGTTCCCGGTTGAGGTACCCGTCGTCCCGGCTGTCGTCGTCGCCGTCGTCGGGTCCGCCGTGGTGGGAGCGGCAGTGGTGGAGGTTGTGGGTATCGGCGTCGGCACCGCGGGCAGGGGCTGGAGCGGTGCGGCCGGATCGGGCGTGAGCGCGTCAAACGCCGTGTCGTCGCACAAGGTCGTCCCCGGCAGTTCGTCGACCAGCAGCCAGGGGTCGCGCTGATCGTCCGTCAGATTGAATACCGTCATTCCCACCCGGTATTGGCCCGCGGTTTCGGCCTGAAACACGATGGTCTGCCACCCGGTGGCACCGTAGTCCTCCGTGGCGCAGCGCGCGGAACCCGGCTGGACCGCCCCGAGCAGTTCCACCTGGGCCGGATGCCCATCGATGCATCCCCGGACCGCGGGGTCGTCCAGACAGACGAAAGTCGCGGCCGATGCGTCATTGCAGGGGAGCGCGTCACCGGACACGTGATTCCATGCCAGCGTGACGCTCTCCTCCGCCTCCAGTGGAAGGTCTATGCTGATCCAGGCAAAATCCGTCGCCGGGAACGTTCCGGTGGAGGTCGCAAACGCCCCGGTCAGAAAGCTCTGCGCATCCGCGGGCAGGAGCAGCGCCGTTGCGGTTTCCTCCCAGGTACAGTCATAGGAGGCGTCCGGAGTCAGCGCGCACAGTCGGGTCTGGTACGGTGTGACTGTCCACCGGTACAGCTCGTTCACGACTTCCACCCCCGTCCGGGTGGTCACACTTCCCCCGATACTCCAACCCATCAGGCCGGCTTCAAATCCCGGATTGGCGGGCGTGGCGGCGGTCACCCCGGCAGAAACAGCGGCGAATACTCCGACCGCGGCCAGCAGAGCCGCCATCCTCCGCAGCCGCAACCACGCAGGCCCGCAGGGGGCGGTCCACGGACGCGTCCGCCCGGAGAAGGACCGCATCCGCATCCGGCGGATCCGTCTGCAAAGATCAAAGATTTTTGACATCATGTCCACTCCTTTCAAAATCAGTTACAATGATTCGGACAGGTCACTTGTATCGCAATTGGCGGTACGATCCTACGGATCATCAACAAACTTTGATTCAATCGGTTCCATTCCTCGCCATACCCGGCAGATAACCCCCGCCCAGCCCCGGATCGACCGGGTGCAGGTAAATGGAACGTTTACCCGCTCGGGTAAACGGGACATGTACCCACAATGGGGCGCAGAGGACGTATGCCGATATCACATCCCGGAGGCGTCGGATGAAAAGACAGATTCCACGTGACACCTGGTACCAGATCGCGGTCGCGGCCGCTTCCGCTGTGCTGCTGATCCTGCTGGCCATCCGCTTTCCCTCGCTCCCGGAGCGTGTTCCGATCCAGTTCTCGTTTGGCGGCGAAGTGAGCCGTACGGTCGCGCGCGAGGTGTTCGCTCCGGTCTTTGTTCTTGTCGTCGTGCTGTTCAATGTGTATTTGTTCGTCATCCGCCGCAAAAGCCAGCCCATTCCGCTGCTGCTGCCGGTGGTGTTCATCCTCGTCGGCGCGGTCGTGACCGCGCTCTCCCTGTTCGCATGAGCCCCGCGTTCGATCGGGCCGCTCCGCAGCCCTCCCGTACGGAGACCCACTTTACAGGCCGCGCGGATATCTATGCGCGGTTCGGGCTTTCCTATCCCTCCAGTTGTGCCCGGTTTCTGGTCGACAAGGCAGGACTCCGGCCCTCCAGCCTGGTCGCGGACATCGGAGCGGGCACCGGCATTTTCACGCACACCCTTCTCAAGGAGAACCTCCGGGTGATCGCGGTCGAACCCAACGAGGAGATGCGGGAAGAGGCGGACTGCCTGCTGTCGGGGTACAACCGGTACACCTCGCGTGCCGGATGGGCTGAAGACACCGGACTCCCGGACGCGAGCGTCGACCTGGTGACCGCTGCCCAGGCGTTTCCGTGGTTCGACAAACCCAGATTCCGCGAGGAATGCCGGCGCATCCTTCGCAGCAGCGGCTATGTGGCGGTGCTGTGGCACCACCGGGAGACCGACAACGAACTCGTACACGACCATGACGCGATCTGCCGGCGGCTGTGTCCCCGCTACCAGGGGCCGGAGGCCGGCTGGCATGAATCCCTGGCGGTGTTCGGCTCCTTTTTCCGGAACGGCGCGTATGTGCGCGGCACCTTCCGCAACGACATCGACCGCGACTGGCCGGCCTATCTGGGTGCCAATCTGTCTTCCACCTACACCCCCCGCCCGGAGGAGCCGCAGTACCGCGCCTTCGTCGAAGCGATGCGGGAGCTGTTCGATACCCATCAGACAAACGGTTATCTGCGTGTGCCCACCGTGACACAGTGCTGTCTCGGGAGGGTGTAGAGATGCAGGATGCCACCCTTCCTCCGGACGCCGGCCATCCGGCGGAACCCCCGCGCGCTCCGACCGAGCAGTTCACCGGACTGGCAGACACCTATGCCCGGCACCGGCCGGCGTACTCCGGGGAAGCCCTGCTCTGGCTGCTTGCGGAGGCGGGAGCCGGCGCGGGTTCCCACGCGGTCGACGCAGGCGCGGGGACCGGACTGTTTTCCCGGCTCCTGGCCGGAAGGGGACTGCGCGTCACCGCGGTCGAGCCCAACGCGGACATGCGCGCGCGGCTGGAGGCGGCCTTTGCCGGGCATTCCGATGTCGCCGTCCGGGCGGGCACCGCGGAGGACACCGGACTCCGGGATGGATGCGCTGATCTGGTGACTGCGGCCCAGGCTTTTCACTGGTTCGACAAACCGGGCTTCCGGCGGGAATGCGCGCGCATCCTCCGTCCGGACGGGTGTGTCGCGGTGGTCTGGAACCGCCGCCTTCCCGACGATCCGGTTTTTATGGAACTTTGCGAGCTCTACCGCCGGCATTGTCCCGGCTTCGAAGCCCCCGACCGGGGCGTGAACGGATCCGAGGCCTGGTATCCCCGGTTTTTCCGGGAGGGCCGCTATGCCCGGGGAGCTTTCCCCAATGACCTGTACCAGGACGAGGATGGCTTCGTAGGCCGCGCGCTTTCCTCTTCGTTTTCTCTCCGGCCCGGGGACGCGGGATTTGAAGCGTATGTCGCAGACCTGCGTTCACTCCACGATAAGTTCCGGCAGGGCAGCCGTATCCGGATTGCCAATGAGACGCTCTGCCTGGTGGGAAAGGTATAAAGAGGAACATGACGTCACGATCACTGCGGACTCCGCCCCCCGGCTTTGTCGATCCCGCCCGCCACTTTGACGGTATTGCGCAGATTTATGCCCACTACCGCCCCGGATATCCCCATGAAGCGGCCATATTTCTCGCGAGCCGTCTCCAGCTGGACGAACGGAGCGTGGTGGCGGACGTCGGCTCCGGCACCGGTATCTTCACGCGGTGCCTCCTGGACGCGGGTCTGCGCGTGATCGGGGTGGAACCCAACGAAGAAATGCGGCAGGAGGCCGAAGCGCGCCTCGCCGGACACCCCCGCTTTTCATCCCACAGCGGCCGGGCCGAAGCGACCGGGCTCCCGGACGGGTGCGCTGAGCTGGTGACCGCGGCCCAGTCCTTTCACTGGTTCGACAAAACCCGGTTCCAGCAGGAATGCCGGCGGATTCTGCGCCCGGAAGCCGCGGTGGCGGTGATCTGGAACCGCCGCGATCCGGATGCCGCGCTCAACCGAGCACTCGAGGCGCTCTGTCACACCTGGTGCCCCGGATTTGAATCCCTCGAGTCCGGCATACCCGGATCCCAGTCGGTCTACCCCTCCTTCTTCCGGGGCGGGGCGTTCGTCCGGCGCAGCTTCCGCAACGACCTCGTGTGGGACTGGCCGGA
>CAZBKR010000137.1:1922-5118 GCA_964492455.1 uncultured Oscillospiraceae bacterium | reverse complement strand
CTCTCTTCCTGTAAAATTCGATGCGGATCAATTCATAAAAAGCAGAGACATCCGTCTCTCACCTTGAGCAGTAGCGAAAAGGTACATCATGTTCGGAATGTTTGGTTCCGGGTTCATGTGCTGGCGGATGGTTTCATCCGCTTTTTCATTATTCACGGGAGGTGGATTCCAATCGCAAAGCAGGGTAATAGTGGTTATCTGACCAACGACAAGATTCGATTTCGGGAAGTCCGGCTGATCGATGCCGACGGAGAAATGCGGGGCATCGTACCCATCGGGGTTGCCAGACAGCTGGCGGAAGAAGCAGAGTTGGATCTTGTACTGATCAATGCGCAGCCCGACAACCCGGTCTGTAAGATCATGGATTACGGGAAACACATGTTTGAACAGTCCAAGAGGGAGCGGGAGGCGCGCAAAAACCAGAAAACCACTGAGGTGAAGGAAGTCGGGCTCAAACTCTCCACGGAAGAACACGACTTTTCGTTCAAAACCCGGAACGCCTGCCGGTTTCTGGAAGAAGGCGACCGCGTCAAGGTCAACATCCGCTTTCGGGGACGCGAAATGACATACACCAGCCAGGGATACGAGGTTATGAAACGTTTCAGTGACGCTTGCGCCGAAGTCGCCGTCGTCGACCGTCCGCCCCGGATGGAAGGCAGAAACATGACTATGTACCTGGCTCCCAAAAAAGCCTGACAGAGTGAATCTACCGATCGAACAGGAGGATAGGAAACATGCCAAAGCAGAAGACCCACAGTTCTTCAAAAAAGCGTTTCAAGGTTACGGGATCGGGGAAAATTCTCCGTACCCAGGCTTTCAAAAAGCATATCCTGACAAAGAAGACGACCAAGCGGAAAAGGAACCTCCGTAAATCATTGGTTGTTTCCGCGGCCGATCATGCGCGCCTCAAACAGTTGATTCCGTACAAATAAAGCCGCTGTAGAACAGACAGACAACCTTTTTTTGGAGGTAAACATATCATGTCTCGAGTCAAGAGGGGTGTGACCGCCCGCAACCGTCACAAGAAAATCCTAAAAGCAGCAAAAGGCTACTTTGGCCATAAGAGCAAATTGTTCAAGGTCGCCAACCAGCAAGTCATGAAATCCGGCAACTACGCATATCGTGACCGCCGGAACAAGAAGCGCGATTTCCGCAAACTCTGGATTACCCGCATCAACGCGGCGGCGCGCCTGAACGGCATTTCTTACAGCCGCCTGATGAACGGGCTCAAAAAAGCGGACATCCAGCTGGACCGCAAAGTACTGGCCGATATCGCCGTACAGGATCCGGCGGGTTTTGCGGCACTTGTCGCCCAGGCAAAAGCCGCGAACTGATCGTCACGAACAGCAAATCGACGGCGATCCAGCCGATAAGGAGATGGGACGGGTAACGCCCGTCCTTTCCTGTTATCGGGTACAAAAGGGGAGAGATCCCATGCGAACAATCATGAGTCGGCAAAATCCGTTGTACCGTTCTCTTGTTGCTGTCGCGGGCGAAAAAGGTGCGGACGCGAGAAAATCAGTCCTCATTGAAGGATATAGATTGTGTACCGACGCAATCGACTCCAGAATGCCAATCGAGTATCTGGTGTTTTCGGACCGGTTCGATTCTGTGAAACGCGAACAGATGATAAAGATGGCGCCAGCTGACACAGACGTGCTCTGTATACCGGAATCCATGTTTGAACAGCTGGCAGCCACGAAAAACCCGCAAGGAGTTGCTTGTGTATTCCAGCGCCCGCAACGGATCCGGTTGAGCGACACCAACCTCGCGGGAGTCCGGTACCTGGTGCTGGAAAATGTCCAGGACCCAGGTAATGTGGGAACCATGGTACGCACCGCCGACGCGATGGGATTCGACGGGGTTGTCGTTCTCCCCGGTACAGCGGATCCGTTTGGGCCCAAATCGATCCGGAGCGCCATGGGATCTGCTTTTCACGTTCCGGTTTTTGACGGTACAGACATCGCCGAGACGGTCCGATGGCTCCATGAAGCGGGATGCAAGGTCTATGCCGGCCACCTGAACGGGGAACGACTCGGAGGAACCGGGCTTGTAATTCCCGGAGCGGTGATCATCGGAAACGAAGCGAACGGCTTGTCGGAAGAGGCAGCCGGGCTTGCGGATGCGCTCGTCAGGATTCCTATGCGCGGCCGGGCCGAGTCCCTCAACGCGGCTTGTGCGGCCGCCATATTGTGCTATTCTATGGGAATGACTCAAGACACCTTGAAAGAGGGGATTTCATGTACGCCATCGTCATAGGAAGCGGCCGGGTTGCGAACCATTTATCCGCTCGTCTCGCGCGGTTGGGAAACGATGTGGTACTGGTAGACCGGGATGCCGCGGCGTTGGAAGCGATCCCGCTTGACTGCATTAAAATTTGTGGCATTCCGTTTGATCAAAATGTTCTTCGCAATGCCGGCGCTGAAAACGCAGACGTGTTGATCGCGGTCAGCAGCAACGACAATGTCAATATCATGACAGCTGAAGTAGCGAAAGAAATGTTCGGCATGAAGCAGGTGTATGCGCGGATCGCCAATCCCGACAATCAGGACGCGTTTGAGTCGCTGGGGATCCGGACCGTCTGCTCGACCAGTCTCGTGATCGACTGGCTGGTCGGCGCGCTGGCGGGAGAACATGTGCGTGACAATATCCGTCTGTTCGGGAGCAATCTGTGTTTTTCCACGATAGATGCATCAGAGGAGATTGAAGGCTTGACTTTGTCAAAACTGGAGCCGGACGACAACAACCAGATGGTATTTGGTTTGTTGCGGGAAGGCCGTTTGCATATGTTCGCTCCGGACCTGAAAATCCGGGCGGGAGACATGATCGTAGTCTGTACACAGAGTTGAGTCGGATCGGCTGTGAAAACAATGCGCCGAGACGGATTGGCAGGCATGCCGGTATCGGAAAGGAAGGTTGACGCCTCATGAGGCTCATCATCGTCGGGGGAGGCAAGGTGGCATACAACCTGATCAGCACCTTGCCCAGAGGCAAGTGGGATATCTCGGTCATCGAGCAGGCATATGAAGAGAGCGAACGGCTGGCAGACGAGCTGGACGTTACCGTTCACAACGGGGACGGCACCAATCACGATGTTCTGGAGCGCGCGAAAGCCGCGGACGCGGATGTTCTGGTAGCTGTGACCGGACGCGACGAAGACAACCTCATCGCGTGTCAGCTTGCAAAAACGGTCTTT
>CAZBKR010000137.1:0-1912 GCA_964492455.1 uncultured Oscillospiraceae bacterium | reverse complement strand
CGCGCGGGTCAACAATCCCAAAAACATGGAAATGTTTATCCGCATGGGGGTCGACAAAGTATACTGCGGCACTCAATTGGTCGCGGACATCATCGAGCAGGAGATCGAATACGAAGGGATGCGGCTGCTGTATCGTGTCACCGGCACGAGCAAACTGCTGGTCGAGTTTGAGTTGTCCGCAAAATCCCCCGCGGTCGGGAAAACCCTGCAGGAGTATCGTTTTCCAGGCGAAAGCAAAGTGGTGTTCACGCGGCGGGCGGATGGCACGATCGAGATGCCGACCGGTCCGCTACGCATGCTTGCCGGAGATATTATGATCATGGTCTGTGACGAGTCCGAGCAGAATCGGATCTGGAACACGATGGTGCGGTAAGGACTGGTAAAGAAAGGCATGCTGCAACCCAGAAAAGAAAAACACAATATGACACGCAGTCTGCTGGCGATGCCGGCACGATTGATCACACTCAGCTTTTTGTCATTGATCGCATTGGGGACAGTGTTGCTGTCGCTGCCTCCCGCTTCAAGAGACGGGACATCAATCGGCCTGCTGCAGGCGTTCTTTACCGCTACCTCCGCCACCTGTGTGACCGGTCTGGTCACAGTGGACACTGCCACTCACTGGTCGTTGTTCGGACAGATTGTGATTCTCGCCCTGATTCAAGCCGGCGGGCTGGGGATTGTCACCATTACAACCTTCTTTTTTGTACTGGCGCGGCGTAAGATCGGCTTCAAAGCGATGATCGTCGCACAGGAATCCACGGCAAGTCTCCGGTTCAGTGACGTGATGAAACTGGTGCGCCGGATTGTGTTGATCACAATGACCATCGAAGTTGCGGGGGCGATCGTGCTCGCATCCCGTTTTGTCCCGGCTTTTGGATGGTCGCGCGGGATCTTCAAGTCGATCTTTCATGCGGTGTCCGCATTCTGCAACGCAGGCTTTGACTTGATGGGAAACACCGGGAGCGGTCCTTATTCCAGCCTGATGGCCTGGAACGGTTCTCCGGTCGTGTTGCTCACGATCGCCGCCCTGTTGATACTCGGCGGACTGGGATTTATCGTGATCAACAGTTTTGTCGAGTATCGCAAGACCCGTTCGATCCCGTATCATGCGCGTCTGGTTCTTTTTCTCACTGGAGTGTTTCTTCTGTCGGGCATGTCGTTTTTCCTGCTGGCGGAATATAACAACACAGCTAACGGTGCGATGGGGAATCTCCCGGCGGGGCAGCGTTTTCTGGCTGCGTTTTTTCAGTCTGCGACACCTCGAACAGCCGGATTCAACTCCATCGATCAGGCATCCATGACCGGCAGTTCAAAACTCGTGACAATCCTGTTCATGTTTGTGGGAGCGGCACCGGGTTCGACTGCCGGCGGGATCAAGGTGACCACTTTTGCGATGTTGATTGCCGCGGTATTCGCTGAACTCAGGGGATTTGAATATCCCGTTCTCCTGCGTCACCGGATCGCCCGCGCAGTATTTAACAAAGCGTTCCTGATTCTCTCGCTGGGATTGTTTGTCGTTCTGGTAACCACCTTGGGAATGACCTTTACCGAACGGGCGCTGCTCGCATCCGGCGGGACGACAGTACTCGATCTCCTGTTCGAAGCGGTATCTGCTTTCGGAACTGTCGGATTGAGTGCGGCAGGCACACCCAATCTCTCGCAAGGGTCGTGGCTGCTGCTGACGATATCGATGATTGTGGGGCGCGTCGGCCCGGCTTCTTTTGCCATCAGTCTGCTGCAGGGGCCGCGCTCCGATACGCGGGATATGGTCTTCCCGGAAGGTCGCTGCATCGTCGGATAATAGGACAGGTTGTTCCTCATCCGGGAAAAAGAAAAACCGGCAATCCGCCGGTTTTATTTTTGGTGACCCTAAGGAGAATCGAACTCCTGATTCCGCCTTGAGAGGGCGGCG
>CAZBKR010000136.1:0-5122 GCA_964492455.1 uncultured Oscillospiraceae bacterium | reverse complement strand
TCGGGTGTGTTGTATAATACTGTTTTCGGAACGGGAGATGGCTTCCGGTCGATACCGTTATCGAAGGGAACCCCTTCGGAAAATATCACAAAAACAGGAGAGACAGACAACATGACAAAAGCCAACGTATTCTTCACAGACTTCCGTACGGTCGCGTTCGGCGACGGGCTGCCGGCCAAGCTCAAGAAGCTGGTCCGCAAGGCAGGTATCGACCAGATCGACATGAAAGGCAAATTCGTCGCGATCAAAATGCATTTCGGGGAACTCGGCAATGTCAGCTACCTGCGCCCCAACTATGCCAAGGCGATCGCGGATGTGGTCAAAGAACTGGGTGGCATTCCATTTCTGACCGATTGCAACACACTGTATACCGGCAGCCGCAAGAACGCGCTGGAGCACCTGGAGTGTGCCTGGGAGAACGGGTTTTCGCCGCTTTCGACCGGCTGCCCCATTTTAATCGCCGACGGACTCAAAGGAACCGACGACATCACCGTTCCGATCCGGGGCGGCGAGGTCCTCCACGAGGCTAAGATCGGACGCGCGATCATGGACGCGGACATTTTCATCAGCCTGTCCCATTTTAAGGGGCACGAGCTGACCGGATTCGGCGGCGCGATCAAAAACATCGGCATGGGCTGCGGTTCCCGTGCCGGCAAGAAGGACCAGCACCGCAACGGTAAGCCCGTGGTCGAACACCGGCTGTGCACAGGCTGCAAGCGCTGCCTCCGGGAATGCGCGAACGACGCGCTGGAGTTTGATCTGGTCACCCGGAAAATGTCCGTCAATCAGGACAAATGTGTGGGTTGCGGCCGCTGTATCGGTGCCTGCAACTTCGACGCGATCCGCTTTACCGAAAACGCGGCCAATGCGGATCTGAACCGCCGCATGGCGGAGTACACCAAAGCGGTGCTGGACGACCGCCCGCATTTCCACGTGTCGCTGGTGATGGACATCTCTCCCAACTGCGACTGCCACGGCGAAAACGACGCCCCCATCCTGCCCGACCAGGGCATGTTCGCGTCCTTTGACCCGCTGGCGCTCGACCAAGCGTGTGTGGATGTCTGCCTTGCCGCGGAACCGATGCCGGGCAGTCAGTTGTCAGACAACCTGGCGCGGCCGGGTTTTGTGGACCACCACGACCACTTCGTGAATTCCCGGCCGGAGTCGGAGTGGGCGACCTGCCTGGAACACGCCGAAAAGATCGGGGTCGGTACCCGAGACTACGAGCTAGTTGTCGTCAAGTAGCGTTCTTCGTTAACAACAGTAAAAAGAGGGTCCCGCGCGGTTCAACGGCGAGGGACCCTCTTCCATCTATGTGGTTGATCTAGTTCTTCCCGTCCAGCGCCTGATCCAGATCCCGCACCAGGTCGTCTGCGTCCTCGATCCCGATCGACAACCGGATCTGTCCGGGCGTTACGCCCGCCGCCAGCTGATCGGCGGCGGACAACTGGGAGTGCGTGGTCGAGGCGGGGTGGATCACCAGGGATTTGGCGTCTCCGACATTCGCCAGGTTGGAGAAGAGCCGCAACCGGTCGATGAACGCCTTGCCCTCCTCCTCGCCTCCTTTGAGTTCAAAGGAAAAGATCGCGCCGGCGCCTCGCGGAAAGTATTTTTGCGCGAGCGCGTGGTACGGGTTGTCCGGGCGGCCGGGATAGTGAACCGCCGCAACCTTCGGATGTCCGGCCAGATGGTCCGCGATCCGCTGCGCGTTGGCGACGTGCTGGCGCATGCGGAGCGAGAGCGTCTCGATTCCGAGCAACAACAGAAACGCGTTGAAGGGGGAGAGGCAGGCACCGGTGTCCCGGAGCAGGGTGACCCGGGCGCGGGCGATAAATGCCGCCGGTCCGAGCGCTTCCGTGTACACCAGTCCGTGGTAGCCCGGATCCGGGGTGGTGAACTGCGGGAAGCGTCCGGACGCCGCCCAGTTAAAACGACCGGCATCCACGATCACCCCGCCGATCGAAGTGCCGTGCCCGCCGAGGAACTTGGTCGCGGAATGCACCACGATGTCAGCGCCAACCTCGATCGGGCGGATGAGGTAGGGCGTTCCAAACGTGTTGTCGACGATCAGGGGCAGGCCGTTTTCATGCGCGATCGCGGCGACCGCCTCGAGATCCACGATGTTGGCGCGGGGGTTGCCGATGGACTCGACGAAGATCGCGCGGGTGTTGTCGCGGATCGCGAGCCGGAAATTGTCCGGGACGTCCGGATCCACAAAGGTGGTCGTGATCCCGTACCGCGGCAGGGTGTGCGCAAGCAGGTTGTACGTTCCGCCGTAGAGCGTCCCGGCCGCGACGACGTGGCCGCCCGCCTCCGCGAGATTGAGGATCGCATAAGTGATCGCCGCGGATCCGGAAGCGACCGCGAGCGCACCGATTCCTCCCTCCAGCGCGGCCATCCGCTGCTCCAGCACGTCGGTCGTGGGGTTCATGATCCGGGTATAGATGTTGCCGGACTCCCTGAGCGCAAAGAGGTCTTCGGCGTGTTGCGCGCTATGGAAATTGTAGGAGGTCGTCTGGTAGATGGGCACCGCACGGGCGCCGGTCGCGGGATCAGGGGTCTGCCCCGCGTGGAGCTGCAGGGTGTCAAAGGCGTATTCAGCTGGGTTCATCGAGTTCTCCTTCTCCCGCCGGCAGACCGGCCAGGCTGTCGAGTGTGACATCGTCTACGGTTTCGGCGATCCCCCTGTCCAGGGCATCCCAGAGCTTATGGCGCAGGCATTGACGGATCGGGTCGCTGTTGTCGATATCCGGTTCCATGACGTGCAGATCCCCCTCGAGTACGCGGAGTACTTCCCCCGCGGTTTTACTCCCGAGTCCCGCTACAGGGTGGTACCCCCCCTGGCTCCCTCTGGCACTCAGTACCAGACCGGCTTTTTTCAGGATCGAAAACATGTGCTCCAGGTACCCCATGGAGACTTGCTGCCGTTCGGCGATCGAGGCCAGCGACACGGGTGTGCCGTCGTGGTGCGTGATCAGGTCGACGAGGGCACGCAGCCCGTATCTTCCCGCGGTTGACAGTCTCATGAAATCTCCTCCCCGGCCATCGGCTGAACGGTGCATCGGGCGAGGTCGGCCAGCGTCACGCCGTCCAGTGTCCCGTTGATCCGATCCGCCACCGATTGCCACAGCCCCCGCGTCTCACAGCAGGCGGCCCGCGAACAATAAGGAGAGATCCCGGTTGCAGGACCGCCGCTTTCCACACAGTCGACCGGGACCAGCCGGCCTTCCACCGCGCGCACGACATCCCCCGCCCGGATTTCTTCGGGGTGTTTTGCCAGCACGTACCCGCCCTGAGCCCCTCGAATGCTGGACAACAGTCCTGCCTGGCGGAGCGTGGAAAGGATCTGGCTCAGAAACCGCTCCGGAATCTCCCGGTCGCGCGCGATGTCGCGAACCGAAACAGGAACCTTGCCCCCGCCGGCCGACAACGCGATGGCGGTCAGAGACTCCAGCGCGTATTGACTTTTAACCGACAGCTTCATGATCCACCACCCCTATCCGTACACCAGACCGGTCAGACGTCTTGAAACAACGCGGTCGACAGATAACGCTCGCCGGTATCCGGCAGGATCACGACCAGCGTCTTGCCCCGGTTTTCCGGCCGGCGGGCGAGTTCAGTCGCGGCCTGGATTGCCGCGCCGGACGAGATCCCGACCAGCAGGCCTTCGGTTTTGGCGAGCATACGGGCTGCCGCAAAGGCATCCTCGTTCCGCACCTGGACCACTTCATCGATCACCGTGCGGTTGAGGACGGCCGGGACGAACCCTGCGCCGATCCCCTGAATCTTGTGGGGTCCCGGATTGCCGCCGGACAGCACCGGCGAGTCTGTCGGCTCGACCGCGACCACCCTGACATCCGGTTTTCTGGCTTTCAAGACCTCGCCGACTCCGGTTACGGTTCCGCCGGTACCGACGCCGGCCACAAACAGGTCTACCGCGCCGTCGGTGTCGCGCCAGATCTCCTCCGCTGTCGTGGTACGGTGGATTTCGGGATTGGCAGGATTCTCAAACTGCTGGGGTACGAACGCGCCCGGGATCCCCGCCGCGATGTCTTTCGCCCGGCTGATCGCTCCCTTCATCCCTTCCGCGCCGGGTGAAAGCACCAGCTCCGCGCCCAGCGCTTTGAGCAGATTGCGGCGTTCCACACTGAACGTGTCCGGCATGACCAGAATCAGCCGGTAGCCACGTGCGGCCGCGACAAACGCGAGCGCGATGCCGGTGTTGCCGCTCGTGGGCTCGACGATGGTGCCCCCGGGCGCGAGCACACCCCGCTCTTCCGCGTCCCGGACCATCGCGAAACCGATCCGGTCCTTGACACTGCTGAGCGGATTGAAAGATTCGATTTTTACGAGCATGCGCGCGTCCAGTCCGTGCGCGCGGGAGTAGTTGGAGACTTCGAGCAACGGGGTGTTGCCTATGAGATCCGTCAGGTTGGCTGCTATTTTCGCCATGGTCTTTCCCTCCCGGTGATATTGTATAATTCCTATCGGATTAGTAGTGTATAAACCAGTATAAACGGCGGCCGCACGGCTGTCAACCGCACGGCCGCCGTATAAAAACTCGATTTACTCCAGGATCAGCCCAGTTTCCAGGCGAGGTCGGAGAGGAACAATTCCCGCTCCAGCTGTTCCGGACGGGTGTCCGCGTCGATGTGGACAAACTCGATCCCCTGGATGCGCGCCCAGTCCCGGAGCTGTTCGGCGGAAACGTCAAAGCTCAGTACGGTGTGGTGCGCACCGCCCGCGGTGATCCAGGCCTCGGCGCCGGTCATGAGGTCCGGCATCGGTTTCCACATGATCCGGGCGACCGGAAGGTTGGGCATCTTGTAGACCGGTTCCACCGCTTCGATGTCCTGGACGATCAGACGCATGCGCCCGCCCATGTCGATGAGACTGGCCAGTACTGCCGGTCCCGGACGGCCTTCAAACACCAGCCGTGCGGGCGGTTCGCGGTCTCCGATCCCCAGCGGATGAACCTCGATGCGCGGACGGCCGGCCGCGATGCTCGGGCAGACCTCCAGCATGTGAGCACCCAGCACCAGTTCCCGGCCCGGGGTCAGATCGTAGGTGTAGTCCTCCATAAAGGAGGTGCCGCCGCCGCCTTCCCCGCCAATGATTTTCA
>CAZBKR010000135.1:0-5194 GCA_964492455.1 uncultured Oscillospiraceae bacterium | reverse complement strand
CTGGATCCGTCCGGCGTCATCGTCACCAACGAGCACATCACGGAAGGCGCGAACACGGTCCAGGTGGGATTCCGGTCCGATGGAGCGCGTCACACGCTAACCGACTGGGCTTCGTCTCCCGAGTCCGATCTGTCGATTCTCTCTCTCGAGGGGATGGACAACCTGCCGATCCTGGAGCTGGAGCGTGAACAAGTGCCCGTCCCGGGAGATCCGGTCCTGATCATCGGGAATCCGCTCGGGTTTTTCCGGGTCGCGAACCGCGCGACCGTACTAGGTTTCGTGCGCACCACCGGGATGGATGACCCGGTCCTGATGCTCGACGGACCGGTCTACCGGGGGAACAGCGGGAGTCCGGTCCTCAATGCAGACGGTCGGGTGATCGGAGTGGTATTTGCCGCCACCGAGCACCCCGAAACCGGGCGTACAGTCGCACTCGCGATCCCAGCACCGGTAGTGGCGTACTGGGCGGATCCGATCCTGAAGGAGCGGAACGAAACCCCGTGATCTTCCAACCCCTCCAGCCGGTTGATCACCTCCTTTCCGTGTATTTGAACCTCACTGCAGTTCCCGTATAATCACAGGTAAAGATACCCTCCCCGAATCCGGCCGGCGTTTGATGCCGGCAGAGGGATCGCATGAAAACGGCGGCTGTCCGGATCGTTGCCAGTGCCCTCTTCTGCCTGTACGCATTGTTTATGGCAGCATGCGGAAGCGTGCCGGAGCAGACAGAATCCACAACCGCGCCCCCTGTCCAAACCACCTTCCCCACTGCGGAAACCACCCGTAAACCGACTGATACCGACGACAGCGAAGCGGCGATGGCTGCCCGTCTTGCTGCTGCGCCGGCATTGGAAGGCGCCGTCCCGGCGATTGGAGAGATCGGTCTGCTGCCTCAGGTGGTGTACACCGCGCTGGAGGACAATCCGTACGGGGTCGAAGCCGGAACCTTTTTGGGGATCTACAAAGCGGAGGTCTTCCTCGGCGAGGACAAGACCGGTGGGGTCGCGCTGGTTCCCTCCGTGCTGTTGCCGCTGCTCGCCCGCTCCATCGACGCTCTGCCCGAAGAGGCCGAACCCTGGCTGTTGCCTTTGCCGGTGGATCTGACCGGCTGTACCAGCCACCGGCCGGTACGGATCGACCGGACCGCGCAGCCGTTTTCCGATGACCCCTATTACATCCGGGTCTCGATGGAAGACGAGCGGCTTGGCGTCTCCAACATCGTCAACGGGAATCTGCCGCTCGTGATCGACTCCTTTTGGATCTACGATCTGGATTATGTCGTCAGCCGGACCAGCTATGAAAACCCCAGGATCGTCGAAGGACAGGAGATGTCCTACCTGTTCGTCGTGGCGGATCTGATCGAATCGATCGAGCCCGGACAGGACGATCCGGTGCCGTTTGGCACGCGGGTCGGATACACGGAAAAGCCGGTACTGTGCGGACTGTCTTCCGTGCGCGGCCCGTTCCGGGAACACACCTATGACTGTTTGCTCTATCTCGATGAATGTCCGGTTTTTGTCGCTTGCCCCTGATGGGTTGACGCATCTCCGGCAGACGGCCGGACTGGAGGGTCGATGGGTAAATATCTGGTACCGCTACTCCCAAAGTCACCAGGACGCCATGTCGGTACCAAGGCGGAAAACCTGCGTTTGCTGGCCCGCCGGGGATTCCGGGTTCCGACCGGATGGGTATGCCGCTGGGACGCATACGCAAAACGTCAGGGGGGCGATCCCTCCGTTTTGCATCTATTAAAAAGAGAACTCGCGGCATGTCTGCGGGAAGGGACCACATATGCGGTCCGCTCTTCCGCAAACATCGAAGATGCCAGCATTTCCTCCTTTGCCGGTCAGTTCCGGAGTGTGCTGGGGGTGCAGGGTGTCGAGGCGGTCCTCGCAGCAATCGAGACTGTCTGGGATTCCGCGGATACGCCGGAAGTCAGCGCCTATCTGGAGCAACAGGATCATGCCGGAGCGGGCGTTCTCATGGCAGTGATTCTCCAGGAAATGGTGCCTGCTCTTTGGTCCGGTATCGCATTCAGCAAAAATCCGGTGACCGGCCTCTCCGAGATCATTGTGGAAGCAGGACCGGGTACAGGACCGGAGGCGGTACAGGGTGCCCGCTCCCCCGAACGCTGGATCTCCAAATGGGGACGATGGCAGGAGCGCCCGACCAATCCCGGACTGGAAGAAGCCGTCACCGGGCAGCTCGTCCAGGAAACCATCCGGATCGCGCGACGGTTCGGGTATGCGGTAGACGCAGAATGGGCGTTTGACGGAATCAATATTCATTGGGTACAAGTCCGCGCAATCACCCGGACAGACGTGCCGATCTATTCCAACAAAATCTCGCGGGAAATGCTGCCCGGGATCATCAAGCCACTGGTGTACTCGGTCAACACCCGGCAGATCAACGCGCTGTGGACCGGTCTGCTGACGAAACTGACCGGGGACCGGACGCTGCGGCCCGAAGACATGACCGGACATTTCTATTACCGCGCGTACTTCAATATGGCACTGTTCGGACGGGTGTTCGAGCGGCTCGGGATGCCGTACGAAGCACTCGAGTTGTTGATGGGGCTCGAAGTGGAAGGCCCGGACAAGCCTGGGATGAAGCCCGGTCCCGGTGTGCTGCCCCGCCTGCCGGCCTTTGTCTCGCTGGCGGTCTCGTTGCTCACGATCGAGCCGCGGTTACGAAAGGTTTTGCATACGAGAGAACCGGTATTCCGGGCGATCGCGGAGGAGATGGCGTTGCCCAGGGAGCGGACGCCGATACAGTGGATGGACCTGGCGGACCGGATCACCCGGGAACTGGAACCGGTCACCCGGATGAACATCCTGGCACCGCTTCTGGGCATGATGTACAGCCGTCTGCGCGACCGCACACTGGAAAAAGCCGGCGTCGATCCCCGCCGGCTGGACCACCCGGAGGTCAGGGCTGCGGCGGATTCCTACCGGCCACACGCCCATATCGAGCGACTGCGCAGGTTGCATCACACGGCCGGAGAATCACCAGATGAGTACAAGCGCGCGTTTGACAATTTCATCGAGCGGTTTGGACACTTCAGCGACAGCGGCAACGATTTTTCGTCTGTCCCCTGGCGGGAGACCCCCGAGCTGATCGTCCGGATGATCGAACAGTCCGACGGGGAGCCGGCCGGAGGTGCGTTGCCGTCAGCGGGGAGCGATTTGATCGACTTCTCTTCGCTGCAACTCCCGCGGTTCCGGAGGGGATGGATCCGGTGGCTCCACCGGCGCGCGGAGCGGTTTGCGGTTCATCGGGAGGCAATCAGTTCGTTATACACCTACACTTATGGACAATACCGGACCTGCTTCCTGTCGTTGAGCACACTGTGGGTGAAACAGGGAGTGCTGGACCGTGCGGACGACGTGTTCTATCTGTATCTGGACGAGGTACAACGCCTCGCCGACGCAGCAAACGCACTGGCCAGATCTCAATCCAACCGTGAAGTGGTCGTCCGCCGACGTGCGGAGATCGAGACCTATCGCCACATCCCGCTGCCGGAAAATATCTTCGGCAACACCGCACCTCCGCTTTCCGAATCCAGTCCGGGTACTCTGCATGGGCTTGCCACCTCGCTCGGATACTATGAAGGACCGGCCCGGGTACTGCACGGCTTGTCGGACTTTCCGCGGCTGCTGAACGGGGACGTGCTGGTCATCCCCTATTCGGATGTCGGCTGGACCCCGTTGTTCGGACGGGCAGGGGCGGTCGTGGCGGAGTCCGGCGGCATGTTGTCTCACAGTTCGATTATGGCGCGGGAGCACCGGATTCCCGCAGTCGTGTCGGTCCCGGACGCCTGTCTGATCCCGGACGGTGCCTGGATCTCGGTCAATGGCCATACCGGAGAAATCCGGATCGGAACGAGGGAGGAAGCCGTATGAGTCTTGTGATGTGGGGCGCAGCCGCCGCGGCGGGGTATCTGGCGGGTTCAATCTCCTTTACCCGGATCGTCGCGCGGCTGGTCCGGCCGGGGGAACCGCTCCAACCGGCCGAAGTACCGGTCGAAGGCACCGACATGGTCTACAAGGTGACGACGACCGGGGCGACCGCGGCCTCGATGCAACTGGGTGCCCGCGCGGGTTGTGCGATCGGGCTGCTCGATATGCTCAAAGCCGCTGTCCCCGTACTGTTGTTCCGGCTCCTGTATCCGGACGAGCTCTATCTGCTGGCGGCCGCCGTGGCGGCCATGGCCGGCCACAACTGGCCGGTGTTCCACCGGTTCCGGGGAGGGCGGGGGATATCCGCTTACTACGGCGGGCTGCTGGTGATCGACTGGGTCGGAGCGCTGGTCACCGCAGCAGTCGGGATGCTGGCAGGATTTCTCGTGGTCAAGGACTTTTTTGTCGCCTACATGGCAGGCCTCTGGCTTCTGATCCCCTGGATGGCAATCCTGACCGGGCGATGGGAATACGTCGTATACGCCGTGATAGTGAATATTCTGTACATGGTGGCGATGTTGCCCGACATCCGCCAATACACTACGATAAAAAAGACAGCTTCCGTGGATCCGAAAGCGGTGCTGGAAACCAATCCCATGGGGCGTGGTATGCTCAAGATCTCAGAATGGATCCGGAAGACCCTGCCGGGTCGCGACAAAAACAGGAGGTAGTCCCCTTGCCGATCGTGGAGATCAACAGACTGACCAAGTATTACGGAAAGTCCAGGGGCATCGTGGAGGTCGACCTCTCGATTCCGGAAGGTGAGATATTCGGGTTCATCGGGCCTAACGGCGCGGGCAAATCCACCACCATACGCATCCTGATGTCCCTGATCCACCCCACCTCCGGCAAGGCGGAAGTTTTCGGGATGGATTGCCGTACCGAGGGACCGTCGATCCGGCGCCGCATTGGCTATCTGCCCGCGGAAGCCAACTATTACGACGACATGCGGGTAGGAGCCTTCTTTGACTACGCGATGAAGTTTTACCCCAAAAGTTCCCGCCCCCGGTTGGATATGCTGTGCGATCGACTGGACATCGACCGGTCCAGGCGGATCAGCGCGCTGTCCACGGGCAACAAGAAAAAACTCGCGGTGGCGCAGGCATTGCTCCACAAACCGGATTTGCTGATTCTGGACGAGCCGACTGCGGGACTGGATCCTCTGATTCAAAACCGGCTTTTCGAGCTGTTGCGGGAAGAAAACGCGCGGGGGGTGACGATTTTTTTCTCCTCCC